>JAAUTG010000092.1:0-2500 GCA_012031785.1 Saprospiraceae bacterium
CCTTTGCGAGCCTCCGTTACTTTTTAGGAGGCGACCACCCCAGTCAAACTACCCACCACACAATGTCCTCCTCTCAGAGTTAGAACCTAAGTATAAGAAGGGTGGTATTTCAACGACGACTCCATCAAGACTAGCGTCTCAACTTCTCTGTCTCCCACCTATCCTACACATCTTATACTCAAGCACAATGTGAAGCTATAGTAAAGGTTCACGGGGTCTTTTCGTCCCATTGCGGGTAATCGGCATCTTCACCGATACTTCAATTTCACCGAGCTCGTGGCCGAGACAGTGTCCAGATCGTTACACCATTCGTGCAGGTCGGAACTTACCCGACAAGGAATTTCGCTACCTTAGGACCGTTATAGTTACGGCCGCCGTTTACTGGGGCTTCAGTCAAAAGCTTCGCTTGCGCTAACCCCCTTCCTTAACCTTCCAGCACCGGGCAGGTGTCAGACCCTATACTTCATCTCTCGATTTAGCAGAGCCCTGTGTTTTTGTTAAACAGTCGCCTGGACCTCTTCACTGCGGCTCCTCGCGGAGCGCCCCTTCTCCCGAAGTTACGGGGCTATTTTGCCTAGTTCCTTAGCCACGGATCACTCGAGCGCCTTAGGATACTCTCCTCGACTACCTGTGTCGGTTTACGGTACGAGCTGCATACTTCGGCTTTTCTTGGAGGGTAACTCATTAGTTCGACCGATACCAAGGTATCCCTCTCCGCGCACAATTCCGTCTGTACCCACTAACTACATACCCCCGTCCCCTTTATTCGTATGCAGGTTAAGGAATATTAACCTTATTTCCATTAGGTTCGCCTATCGGCTACCCCTTAGGTCCCGACTAACCCGGTTCTGATTAGCATAGAACACGGAACCCTTAGTCTTACGGCGTTACGATTTCTCATCGTAATTATCGTTACTCATGCCTACATTTGCTTTTGTAGTCTCTCCAATCAGCCTCACAGCTAACCTTCGCCGATACTACAATGCTCCCCTACCATTAATCCATAGCTTCGGTGATGGACTTGATGCCCGCTTATTTTCCGCGCAGGAACGCTCGACTAGTGAGCTGTTACGCACTCTTTAAATGAATGGCTGCTTCCAAGCCAACATCCTAGCTGTCACTGCATTCCCACCTCGTTTATCCAACTTAGTCCATACTTGGGGACCTTAGCTGATGGTCTGGGTTGTTCCCCTCTCGGCTGCTGACCTTCGCACCCGCAGCCTCACTGCCTTGTTCATGTCATGGCATTCGGAGTTCGTCAGGGGTTGGTAGGCGGTGAAGCCCCCTAGCCCTATCGGTAGCTCTACCTCCATGACAAACTTCAAAACGCTGCACCTAAATGCATTTCGGGGAGTACGAGCTATCTCCGAGTTTGATTAGCCTTTCACCCCTATCCACAGGTCATCCAAAGACTTTTCAACGTCAACTGGTTCGGTCCTCCATGGTGTGTTACCACAACTTCAACCTGCCCATGGATAGATCACTCGGTTTCGCGTCTATCCCATCTACCTAGCGCCCTATTCAGACTCGCTTTCGCTACGCCTTCGTGCCTTAAGCACTTAAACTTGATAGACAGGTATAACTCGTAGGCTCATTATGCAAAAGGCACGCCGTCGCTCGCGCTCCGACCGCTTGTAAACGTATGGTTTCAGGTTCTTTGCACTCCGCTACTCGCGGTTCTTTTCACCTTTCCCTCACGGTACTCTTCGCTATCGATCTCTCAGGAGTATTTAGCCTTGGCTGATGGTACAGCCTTCTTCAGACAGAATTCCTCTGGTTCCGCCCTACTTGATTCCACATGGTCGTTTTCGTGTACAAGACTCTCACTTCCTTCGGTTTGCTTTCCCAAACAATTCCACTAACTTCCATGCTTTAGGCTCGTCCGCTTTCGCTCGCCACTACTTACGGAATCCCTATTGGTCTCTTTTCCTACAGGTACTTAGATGTTTCAGTTCCCTGCGTTCGCTTAAGTCTAGTCTTCAACTAGACAGGTTTCCCCATTCGGACATCTGCGGATCTGTGATTATTTGCATCTCCCCGCAGCTTTTCGCAGCTTATCACGTCCTTCGTAGCCTCTGAGAGTCTAGGCATCCCCCATACGCTCTAATTTTGCTTCTTCCGCATCTTGTTCTTACTTCAAGGTTAAGACAATTGCCAATCATGCAATCGTAGTCCTTATTTTTTTTCTCCGTCTTCCCAACCTTGTCAATGAACTTTTCGCATTCAATGGCGACCCAATTCTTACCCTAAGCTACTGTTGCTCACTATTGTCAACTTAGTGTCTTCTTTAACGTCCAGTTTCCTGTAACCATTCAATACTTTTGTCAACTAAATCGGATTCGAACCGATGTCATTCACTCCTTTCGTGAATCACATACCCCCAATGTCGGGTATTTGATGAATATAATACTTAAACTCCTTCAACACTTCTCATCCCTCCTTTTGTGGAGGATATCGGAGTCGAACCGATGACCTCCTGCGTGCAAGGCAGGCGCTCTAG
>JAAUTG010000092.1:5000-16905 GCA_012031785.1 Saprospiraceae bacterium
ACACTTGGGTATGCGATTTTGGATGTGAAAGAAAAGAAGTTGAGCGTACCAGATATTGGTACAATTACTTTGCGTAATTATTTGACGCATCAACAGAAGTTGAAGTTGATTTTTGAGCGCCTTCAAAATATTATTGGTACGTATCAGCCTATTGAAATGGCTATTGAGGCTCCTTTTTTTGGGAAAAATGTTCAGTCTATGTTAAAACTGGGTCGTGCGCAAGGAGTAGCGATTGCGGCGGCGATGACGAAGGGTTTGAATATTGTGGAGTATTCGCCTAAGAAGATTAAGCAAGTGGTAGCGGGGAATGGGAATGCAACTAAGGATCAGGTGGCAGCTATGCTAGAATATCAGTTGCATCTGAAGTTGTCAGAAAATCCTTGGATGCAACTGATGCGTTAGCAGTGGCTTATTGCCACTATTTTCAATCTAAGGGAAATGTTGGACAAGGGAAGCAGTATGGTGATTGGAAGAGTTTTATTAAGGATAACCCAGAGCGTCTTAAAAAGTAGAAGCCAACCGTACCAGTTGTACGGTTGGCTTTATTTGTATTAATCTTCAAATTTGAAGGTGTCTAAATAGCGCGTATGGAAGTTTCCTAATTTGAAGTTTTCGTCTCGCATCATTCTTTGGTGGAAGGGAATGGTGGTTTTGATTCCTTCAACGATGAACTCATCTAATGCCCTAGCCATTTTGGTGATACATTCTTCTCTGTTAGCAGCACGACAAATGAGTTTCCCTATCATAGAATCGTAGTAAGGAGGGATATTGTAACCTGCATAGGCATGGGTATCTACTCTGACTCCGTATCCTTTGGGGCTATGAAAGGAGGAAATTTTACCGGGACTAGGTCGAAAGCCGTTGAATGGGTCTTCTGCATTAATCCTACACTCTATGGCATGGGCTTTAGGAAAGTAGTTTATGCCTGAAATTGGTTCTCCTGCTGCAATTTTGATTTGTTCTTTTATTAGATCGTGGTCAATAACTTCTTCTGTGACAGGGTGTTCTACTTGGATACGAGTATTCATTTCCATGAAGTAGTAGTTGCGGTATTTATCTACTAGAAATTCGATTGTACCTAGTCCCTCGTAGTTGATGGATTGCCCAGCTTTGATAGCTGCAGCTCCCATTTTCTCGCGTAATTCTGGAGTCATGAATGGCGATGGAGATTCTTCTATGAGTTTTTGATGTCGCCTTTGTATGGAGCAGTCGCGTTCGGAAAGGTGTACCACTTTACCATATTGGTCTCCTGCAATTTGGAATTCGATGTGTCGTGGTTCTTCGATGAATTTTTCGATGTAGATGCCATCATTGCCAAAAGATGCTCCTGCTTCTTGGCGTGCCATTTCCCAATTTTTCTCAAATTCACTTTCTTGATATACGATGCGCATTCCTTTTCCACCACCACCAGCAGTGGCTTTTAGGAGTATTGGATAGCCTATTTCCTTTGCAATACCGATACCTTCTTTGATGTTGGGAATGAGCCCTTCAGAACCAGGAATTACTGGAACTTTAGCTTTAATCATGGTATCTTTTGCAGTTATCTTGTCCCCCATTTTTCGGATCATTTCTGGTGTCGGACCAATGAATTTGATACCATATTCCATGCACACCTCTGCAAATTCAGCGTTTTCTGCTAAAAAACCGTAGCCAGGATGAATTGCATCTGCATTAGTAATTTCTACGGCTGCCATGATGCGAGGGATATTAAGGTAGGATTGAGAAGATGCTGGAGGACCAATGCAAACTGCTTCATCAGCAAATCTGACATGCAGACTTTCTCGGTCTGCGGTAGAATACACTGCTACTGTTTGATACCCATTTCTTTGCAGGTTCTTACAATGCGTAGTGCAATTTCTCCTCGGTTGGCTATTAATATTTTATTGAACATATCTTTCATAGTTTAGTCTTGAAGGATAGTTAGTTTTCCTATAATCAAGACAATAAGTATCTAAGGAATGAATGGTTTGGTTATTTGTCTTATGTTATCAAGGTGGTTTATTGGTATTTTGTAGCTACAAGCAAAAAGAATTATCTATTTCCAAAATACCTGCCCTTAATTTACCACACGTTATAATAAACAACTTGTTGTATCTAATCAGTTGATTTATGAAAGCTGTAAGGCATGAACAAGCTATTATAGATATAGTATAAGGTTTTTCTAATCTGTGTCATGTACTTAGCTGTTGGATTAATGGTGTCAATCTCTATCTCACAAGGGATTTAAGCCTCCACTAAGAACAGTACTTGATCGTATTCTACGGGTTGTGCGTCATTTACAACTACTTTGACAATAGTACCAGAAATTTCGGACTCAATTTCGTTAAATAGTTTCATAGCTTCTATAATACAAACTACGTCGCCAGCTTTTACGGTATCTCCTACTTTTACGAAAGGTGCTTTTTCTGGGTTACTGGAGCGATAGAATGTACCAACAATTGGAGAGCGTATTTCAAGGTATGATTTTTTCGTTTCGGAATGAGGGGTAGGTGTTTCCATCACCACAGGAGCGGCTGGTTTAGCAACAGTTTCAACAACAGGAGGTAACACAGGCGAAACTTGAGGAATAGGAACCATGGTTGGAACTGCTACGGAAGTAGGCTGTGCAACGGTTTTGTTGTATTCTTTTGTTCTGACAATGAGTTCAAACTCACCGTTCTTCATTTTAAATTCAGCTAACTGCAAACGATCAACCAATTCGAGCAGTGTATTAATTTCCTGAAACGTCATATTAAAGTTAGTTTAAATTGCGAAGTAAGTAAATGGCAATATAAAGTATTTATGTCACGCAGTTAGTCTTGATAGCTAGTTTTTGTATGCCCTTAGAACACTAAAATATGCGTATTCATTAGCTAACATCAAGTTTCAAAACTAACTGCGCAACTAAGGTATTTATTCTTTCACTCGTTCTACGTAAGCCCCTGTTTTTGTGTCTATTCTAATTTTATCACCTTCATTGACGAACAAGGGAACTCGAACTTCTACACCTGAAGTTATGGTTGCTGGCTTGAGTGTGTTGGTAGCGGTGTCACCTTTCATGCCTGGCTCTGTATAAGTTACGGTAGAAACAATGGTTGCTGGAAGTTCAATGGTAAGTGGTTTTTCGGTTTCTGAGTGAAACAAAATTTCTACTTCCATTCCCTCCATCAGGAATTGAGCATTTTCGATGAAATCTTCTTGAATGGAGATTTGATCAAAGTTTTCGTTGTTCATGAAGTTTGCGCCTACTTCATCTATGTATAGAAACTGATATTTACGGCGTTCTACACGAACAATATCAATTTTGTGTCCAGAAGGAAATGTTTGTTCTAGTACACGTCCTGTCGTTACACTTTTTAGTTTAGTTCTCACAAAAGCAGCACCTTTACCGGGTTTAACGTGCTGAAATTCTACCACAACATATATATCATGGTTGTGATTAATTGTTAATCCGTTACGAATTTCGGATGTGTTAGCCATGATTAGATTTTTATACGAATGTCTAAAATAATTACAAAGATAGCGAATAAGTTTTTGTAGGTAAACGTTTAGCCTAATTTCGAGGTATATACGCTAGAAATATTAAAATCTTAGCCATACGCCCAAGTCAAATAGATAGCTCCCCAAGTGTAGCCTCCACCAAAAGCAGTCAGAAGTAGCTTATCTCCTTTTTTCAATTGCGATTCCCATTCCCAAAGGCAGAGTGGAATCGTTGCTGCGGTGGTGTTTCCGTATTTTTGAATGTTGACCATTACTCTTTCCATTGGCACATTTGCCATATCTGCTACTGCTTCAATGATGCGAATATTAGCTTGATGCGGCACTACCCAAGTAATATCTTCTACCGTCAGTTGGTTGCGCTCCAACACTGCGTTCATTGCTCCTGCCATTCCTGTTACTGCTGCTTTGAATACAGGACGACCATTTTGGTAGATAAAATGTTCTTTTCTATCTACTGTTTCGTGGCTTGGCGGGCGAACTGAACCTCCTGACTTAATATTTAGATTTTCTAGCCCCGCTCCGTCACTTTTTAGTACGCTGTCTTGAAAGCCAACTCCTTCATGGTTTGGTTCTAGCAAAACTGCCCCTGAGCCGTCTCCAAAAATGATACAAGTAGAGCGGTCGGTGTAGTCCACGATTGACGACATTTTGTCTGCCCCTACTACAATTACTTTCTTATAAGTACCTGATTCTATGAATTTTGCGCCTGTTGTTAGTGCGAATAAAAAACCAGAACAAGCCGCAGCCAAGTCATAAGTAAAGGCATTGGTCATTCCCAACTGATGTGCTATTAAGTTAGCAGTATCGGGGAAGGTGTAATCAGGTGTAACGGTAGCGCAGATTACTAATTCAACTTCTTTAGGGTCAGTATTTGTTTTAGTCAATAATTCTGCCACTGCTTTTACTCCCATGAAGGAACTTCCTAGTCCTTCACCTTTTAGTATTCGTCTTTCTTTTATTCCAGTTCTCGATTGGATCCACTCATCATTGGTATCCACCATAGTCTCCAATTCCTGATTTGTCAATCGGTATGCTGGCACATATCCTCCAACACCTGTAATCGCAGCGTGTATTTTCGACATGCTAATTGATTTTGTTTTGTAAAATTGGGACGCAAGGTAGAAAATGAAATAGACTTTTACAATCAATCTATGATGGCAAAGATTTCATTTCTAAAATGATAAACAAAATAAATATCAACTAAAATATAAAAACAGAATTTAAGTTTCATATTAATTTATTTTTATAGCGCATTATTTTGAAAAATAATCGGGAAGTAAAACCTTTCATGGTTGACAAAATGATGATATGGTAGTACTTTTATTGCATAAAAATTTTAACTTTTACTTTTTAGGTCTATTTATCGCTTCTTGAGTTAATTATATTAGCTTTGTAATGTCCGATAAGTGATGAGCTATAAATTACGGATTTGATGTTATGGTTTTTGGATTATCTTTTTGACAATCAATAAGTTGCAAAAACGAATTGATGTTTTATTTACTGCTCATTCCTGATTACTAGACTATCTATCATGTTGCCCTAACTGAATATTATAAAATATTGATACCACAGCAGACAGTACAGGAGATAATGGAAACCGCAAAAATTGAGGAAGTCATTGGTGATTTTATTAATTTGAAGCGGCGTGGAGTGAATCTGATTGGGCTTTGCCCATTTCATGGCGAAAAAACGCCTTCTTTTACGGTATCGCCAACAAAAAATATTTACAAATGCTTTGGTTGCGGCAAGGGTGGCAATGCAGCGCAGTTCATCATGGAACACGAGCAATATACGTTTCCAGAAGCGTTGCGCTATTTAGCTCAAAAATACGGCATTGAACTGGCGGAACAAGAAATATCGCAAGAAGCGCGCGAGTCGTTCCAATTACAAGATAGTTTATTCATTATCAATCAATTCGCTGCTCATTTTTTTGAGAATCAATTAATAAATACTGAAAAGGGCAAGCACATTGGGTTAAGTTATTTCCAGGAGCGAGGATTTAGGGAACATACGATTAAAAAATTTAATTTGGGTTTTGCGCCCGAACAGTACGATGCACTGACCAAAGTAGCACAGCAAAATGGTTATAATATTGATTTGTTGCGTAAACTAGGTTTGACGACTAACAACGACCGAGATTTTTTTCGAGACCGGGTGATGTTTACGATTCATAATTTATCGGGTAAACCTATTGCTTTTGCAGGAAGAACGTTGCAAAAAGACAAGAAAGTTCCAAAATATATCAACTCGCCAGAGACGGAAATTTACGTCAAAAACAAAGTGCTGTATGGGATTCATCTCGCCAAACAAGCCATTAGAAAAGCAGATGAGTGTATTTTGGTAGAAGGCTATACGGATGTTATTTCACTGCACCAAGCAGGTATAGAAAACGTGGTGGCTTCTTCTGGCACTTCGCTCACCATAGGTCAGATTCAATTGATTAAACGCTACACGCCCAATATTAAAATTTTGTACGATGGCGATAGCGCGGGTATCAATGCCGCTTTACGTGGATTGGATTTGATTTTGGAGCAGGATATGAACGTCAAAGTGGTGCTGCTGCCACCAAGCGAAGACCCTGATTCCTATGTACAAAAAGTGGGTTCAACAGGTTTTGAGAATTATATTGACCAGCAAGCAAAGGACTTTATTTTCTTTAAGACCAATCTTTTAATTGCAGCATCCGCTAATGATCCCATAAAAAAAACGCTACTCATACAGGATATTGTAGGAAGTATTGCTAAAATTTCTGATCCTATCAAACGCTCGTTGTACGTTAGGGAGTGCGCGGATTTGATGAATGTGAAGGAGATTTTATTGATAGAAGAAGTCAATAAATTGCTGCAACGTCAATTCAAAAAAGAAGGCATTGAGCGTCAAAAGCCCGAAGAAATTGATAGACCGATTGCCAATCTTCGAGTGGTGAAAACAGAAGATGAGCCACAAACAGAAGGCGAAGTCACGGGTCAGGATACTTTTCAAGAGCAAGATATTGTGAGGATTTTAATGACTTTGGGGCATCATGTTTTTGATGTCTCGGAAAACATGAGCGTCGCGGAGTTTGTATTAGGCAACTTGGAAACTGTATTAGATAGTTTTGAGCATCCTTTATATCGCACTATTGTAACGTCTGCCTACGAACATTTGGTGGCACATCAGTTTTTGAGTACCTCTTTCTATTTGGAACATGCTAATCCAGAGATACGCAAGTTGGCAATTCACTTTGCCACGCCTCCTTATGAATATAGTCAGGGTTGGGAAAAAAGAGATGTATATTTACAAACACAGGAGATGCCAGAGCAAAACTTCACTGCGGATAGCGTACAAGCACTAAAGCGGTTTACTTTGAAGAAGTTAATCCGTCGTTGTGAAGAAAATCATCGTAAAATACAACATGCTAGTAACGAGCCTGAACAACTTATGACCTTGCTTAAAGTACAACAAAAGCTATTGGAGGTGCGCAATAATTTAGCAAAGGAGTTGAAAACAGTGGTTTTTAGCTAATCATGAGCACGATAAGATAGGTTACTTAGCTATTGTATATTGTACAGCGTTTTATTTTTAATTTCATAAATCTTCTTGACCAAAAGTATTTTCCCAAGCCAAGATGCCCCCTTTCAATCCGTACAGGTTGGTAAAGCCAAATTCATTTTGCAAGCGTTGAATAGCTTGTGTGCTGCGTGCGCCACTTTTACAATGCACGACCACTTTTCGATCTTTGTTAATTTGATGGATGTGTTCTGTCAAAGTTCCTAAAGGCAGAAGAGTTCCACCTAGATGATGCTGTGCATATTCGTATGGTTCTCGCACGTCAATTAATTGAAAATCAATTTTTTGCTCTTTCCATTGGCGAAGTTCAGCCACAGAAATTTCCTTGATAAGGGGTGCTGGGATTTCGCAATAGTCCTCTATGGCACTAAGCTCGGTGATACGTGTGCTGGTCGTATTCGCAAATTTTAGTATTCGCGTGATGAAGTTAAACGCATCAAAAAGAAAAAGTCGTCCTACTAATGGCTCGCCCTTTCCAACTGCAATTTTAATCACTTCGTTAGCTTGCATACTCCCAATAATACCGGGTAATACGCCTAGTACACCGCCTTCCGCACAATTTGGAACAGTGTCCGGTGCAGGTGGTTGTGGAAATAAATCTCGATAATTCGGTCCACGAGTACCGTCAGGATGTGGATAGTTGAACACAGAAACTTGTCCTTCATATCGAAAAATAGAGCCATAAATATTTATCTTTCCGCTTATTACGCAAGCATCGTTGACTAGATAGCGCGTGGGGAAATTGTCTGTACTATCTACCACAATATCGTAAGGTTCGAGTATGCTCATTACGTTATCCAGATTGAGGCGCGTGGGATAAGACTGGATGTTCAAGTTAGGATTTAGTGCCAGCAATTTATGTTTGGCAATTTCTACTTTGAGGCAGTCAATATCTTCCACACCATATAACACTTGACGTTGTAAATTGCTAGTTGATACTACGTCATCATCTACGATACCAATATATCCAACGCCTGCGGCAGCTAAGTAGAGCAACACAGGACTACCCAAACCTCCTGCACCAATGACAAGGACTTTAGCTTGTTTCAATCGCCCCTGCCCTTGCTTCCCAAAATCGGGCAACACGAAATGACGCGCATAGCGCTGCAATTCTTCGGTAGTAAACTGATTTGTAGGCATGGTTGTATTTTTTATTCTTTTGGTCTTTTCTGTATGATGAATAAAACAAACTACTCGATAAATTATTCAACTCTAAGAACAGTTACTTGTTTTATAAGTTGAAAAGCAACTTGCCATTGTGACCTAAATGTATTAAACCGTCAAAACTAGCGAACTGACATGAAGGAAAATTGAAAAATTACTAGCTGATTTATATTTGATAATCAACTTGTTAACATCTTTCAACCTACACTTCAGGCAATTATTGCTAGTTATCTAAAATGTATTTATAGCATCATTTTTTAAAATAAACCTTGTACTATGAAAGTATTAGTTCTATCATTTTGTTTATTATTATGGAGTATAGTCTCTCTTTTTGCTCAATCCGATAGCAACCAAAAGGATTTTACTGCCAAAGGTACTGCATTTGTGGATCAAGTTGTAGTGAAGGAAGGTATGCAATTGATTAACGACCGTTCTCAAAATGCCTTAACTATGGCAATTCCAAGTGCCAGCAATAAAAAATGCGAAGAAGTTTGGAAAGAATTTTCAAAAGATTTTGATGGAAAAACTCGAAAGGACAAAAAAACGGATTTGTATTTTTCTGATGATGCTTCTTTAAGAAAATTAGTAGTAACACCGTAGATGTGTATGCTAAATTTGATGGAAGCGGAAGTGGGACTATCGTAACCGTTTGGTTTGATTTAGGCGGTGCATTTTTGGCTTCTGAACAACACGAAGAGGCTTATCAGGCTGCCGACCAGTTGATGCGCGATTTTGCGAGTGCAGTAGGAAAGTCTATGGCAGAAGATAACGTGAAAGAACAAGAAAAAATCCTGAAAAATCTGGAAAAAGAGTTAGAAAAACTTGGTAAGGACAAAGATGGCTACTACAAAAAAATTGAAGAAGCCAAGAAATTGATTACAGAGATGGAGCAAAGTATTGAGCAAAATCTGAAAGATCAAGAAAAAAAGCAGGAAGAAATCAAAGCTCAGGGACAGGTAATTGAACAGGCGAAAGATAAAGTAAAGGCGTTCAATTAATGTTCACTATGCGATACTCATGATGAACAGTTGGTTTTATATGGTACGTGAAAATTTACTTACTCCTGATATGGTCAAATTTCAACATACGCTATTAAAACCAACTGCATATTTTCAGGTAGCTTTTAAACAAAATATAATTTGTCTTGAAAGCTATCCTTCTTTTCGGAGAATGATAAACTTATTCCTGCTTGAGCATTCACCCAATTATTATTTTTAGCTGCTAATATCCCTACTATATCGTTGGTGATGATAAAACCCTGAATACGGTTTTTTGCATCCTGACAGTCAATCCAATATGAGTCGTAGAACTTTGATAAGCTGTGTAATTCGCACCTAGCCAGATAGAACGACCTAAAAGTTTCTGTATTTGCACCGTCAGCGCGGGAAAAAAATCTTCGCGCTGCATTTCGCCGAAAAGAGAAGCCCCAAACTGCCATGTTGAAAGTTCGTACATTGCTGTAATATAAAATTTTGTAGGTAAGTTAGTGCGATAGCTTTGCTGCGTTTCCTCTACTACTAAAATTGTTTTTAGAGAATCAATAGCAGCAGAAATATCTAAAGAATCGTTGAAATAGTCTCTTGCCACGTCCAATCCTGTGTAATTGAATGTACCTTTCACCAAGTAATTATTTACTTTTTCTTCCAGTTTATGAATCCCAAATCCAACACACTTGCCGCGATGGTTAAGTCACTCAAAGTAATTTTTGCACCTAAATCTAAGGCTATACCTTGATTTTTAGTCAACAATTGCCCTCGCAGTAATTCATCCACATCCACCACGTTGTTTAAGTCGTCCAATCCGTTATACTCCACTAAAGAAGATGTATTTACTTGGTAATCACCCGTTAATGTAAGTTCGTATATTTCACTGTCTGTGTAAATTGACAAGTCATTTCGAGCGGTGGAAATATCATTCAAGCCATTCAACCATTTTACTTTAGTACCAACATTGAGGTATGGATTAATTTTTTCCCAAGTCCTAAGGCTATTTCATGGTAGGAGAACGCTTGCAAATCGTGGCTTATATTCACGGTTTGTCCAATAAAAGATTCATTACCCTGCCAAATAATTTGGGGTAGTGTTTTAGGATAATCTAAAAAAGCGTCCGCTTTTAGTGCATGATGCAGACTCCATTGCAAATCATTTTTTTGCCACCCCACACTAAATGTTTCTAGCCCAAAGTTGGTGCGCAAAATATTATTTTCTTCCATTACCTCAATAGCATCATCCAGCGTGATTTGAGTGTCATCATCGTTCAAAAAGTCGTTCCAAGTAGCCGCTGTAGAAAAAAAAGACCCAGCCATACTTGGCAATCCAATAATCAATGAATTGTGTGGGAAGAAAGCAGGATTGGTTCGATTAGATTGCCAAGTGGACGGCATTAAATTCAGGGCAGTTGCAGGTTGCGCCTTCATATCGAATACGCCAAATAAAAAATGGCAAAATAAAGCTAAACATAAAAAGTTTTCTCATTCTAATTACTGAATTTTCATATTGACAACAACAAAACAATCAGATGATTTGTGTATGGTTAAATTAGTTTAATGCTAATTACTCAAAAACACCTATCAAAATTTCTACAAATTATTTCATTGCTTTAAACGTATGGAATCAGATTGTATTGGCACAATTTTAATTTCTACTCGCCTATTTTGGGCTCGATTTTGTGCATTTGTATTAGGTAAGAAAGGTAAAGTCTCTCCTTTGTAAGCAATTTCGGCATTAATTTTTGGTTCAAACTGTAAAAAATAATGCGCCACCGTTTTTACTCGTTTTTCTGACAACTCCATATTGTAAGCATTTGAACCTACACTATCTGTATGCCCAATAAGTTGAACCTGGTAGCGATAGTTTGTATCTAATTGAGAAGTAAGGCTATCCAAATATTTTTTTGAAAAATCGGTCAAGTCAAAGTGATCAAATTCAAAGTAAATCATAGCTACAACTGGCGTTAACAAACTGGCAATAGCTGGAGATTCATCGCAATCTGGCGAAATTTCAAAAGTGAGTAAATTAGTGGTGGCATTATCAATTTCTAACTGCTTGCGAATGATAGACTGGTCATTTTGTAAAATGAATCGTTGCAAATAAATACCCGCTGCGTAGGGAAACGCCAAAGAATATTCGCCTGTGACCGCATTACTTCTCGCAGTTGCCAAGCGTTCATTGGTACTAGTATTGTAAAGTTCCACTAAAGATTGTGTATTTCGTCCGTCACAATCTTTGACAGTACCATTAATTACAATAGTGCGTTGTGGTTTTATTGAGCTGTCAGTAGTTCCAAGTCTAGCATAATAAATGTCATCATTTCTAACAAAATAGGCATCTGTTCCTAATACTCCAATAATAAAGCCATAATCGTCATCAGGGGTGTTAAAAGGTGCGCCGATGTTGATAATTCCACTACACACATCGTTGGGTTGCAAAGTTGCCTTAAAAATATCTAACTTTCCAGCACCACCTCGTCCGTCCGAGCCGAAATAAATTGTCTTACCGTCTCCCGCTATAAACACAGAACGTTCGTCATTAACAGTGCTAATTGCTAAACGTTTAGGATAAGACCAATTGCCACGCTCGTCTTTTCTGCTTATGTAAATATCCAAATTGCCTTGATAATCGGCACCAGCAGCCACTAAAAACAGCTTACCATCTGCCGAAATACTCATTCCATCCGTTGCATAGTAACCATAATAAGACATACTATCCCTGAA
>JAAUTG010000093.1 GCA_012031785.1 Saprospiraceae bacterium
GTTGTAAAGTGCAGCATCAGTCGTTGTGCTGAAGTAAACCAAACAGTGTAGTTGGGTTTGGATATACTGTGAAGGTGCTTCTACCTCTGCACCACGAGTTTCGATAGTTGGCTCTGTCAATGAAGAAGCAGACAACTTATCAAATCCGTGGATAGCAAATGTAAAAGAGTGATTGTATGGGAATGGGTTACTTGTAGATGGGTGCTGAGCATTGATCAACAATGACTTACCATCAGGAAGTACCGCACAACCAGTTACTTCTGCACCAGCAGGTGTAACTGCCAAACGAATCAAGTTATCCACAGTTGGATATTCATACTGCTCCATATCCAATAACCAAAGTTCACAGCTATTTACATTGATACCAGCAGGCATACGACCCTGTGTACGACCATTCAAGTCTTCTTCAATCACCATGTAACGCTTTCCATCAATCAACATGATGTTCAAACCGTCTGGGTTAGAAAGGTGCTTGTCTGTAGCTACACCTGCACCACCTTCGATATAAACATAGTTAGTGTCCTTCGCTACATCGTACTTCCATACTGAACCGTAGAAGTTAGGATAGTTAGGATCATTAGGGTTTCCGTTACCCAATGAATCTACGAAGCCCAAAGACTTTGCACGCTCAATGTGGTATGGGTCGTGAACACCACCAGCAGCTTGACCAGCAGCAAATGCGCGACCTGGTCTGTCAGAACCAGTTTCTGTCCAGTAAATGTCACCTGTAACTGGGTCAAGAGCAGTCCACTCAATACGGTTGTACATAGTAGCACCCTTAGCTGCGATTTCTTGGTTTGCATTCAAAAATACGTCTGTTCCACCAAAAATTGGAACCCACTTGTAACCTGGCTTGTCGTGCTTATAAGCATACAAAGTACCTTTAGAGAAATCACCTGCTACGTCAGCAATAAACATACCAAAGAAACCAGGTGTTGCATCTGGACCCAAGTAAACGCGCTTCAAGTTCTTAGAGATAGAACCACCTTCGAATGGCTGACGACCCCAGTTGTATTGCTTGCGAATAGCTTTAGCTTGAATAGGGTCAACTTCTACCATCCAGTTTAAGTTTTGGTATTTCTTCACAGTAATACCATCCCAACCAGCAAGGTCAGACTTAATTGTAAAGTCAGCAGTATCACGGATACCACCTATGATATCGCTGTTGCTGTCTTGGAACCACTCTTCAGCAGTCCAAATACGACCGTCTGGAGACTGGATACCACCACAGTTCATACCTGTTTCACCCACTGTGTTAGCGAAATCAATTGCGAAGAATTTGCCTTGACGACCATCTTCCAAAGCTTGCTCTAACACGATCAAAGTGTCTGTGTTAGGGTCACGAGCGATACGGAAAGAGGTCATACCTCCACCGTCACCGATGTTGTCGTTTGCTTGTACCATTTCGTGGTTTACAGAAACCCAACCCAAAGATTCGCCAGATTTGTCTGGTGTGAAACCAATGAAGTCGTGCCATTCCTTAGCAGGAACAGAAGCAGCAGGATTACCGTAAGTAGCGTTAGTTTCTACCATGTCCGTACCACCGATGAAAATGATCTGTGTGGTTAAAGGAGACTGTGGCATTACTAATGTAGTAGAACCGAAGACTGCTGGTGCTTCGATTTGCTCAGGGAAAATTGCTTGAGCAGCGGCAGCAGCAGCAAACAATACTACTACTGACAAAGTAAATA
Organism: Saprospiraceae bacterium; assembly: GCA_012031785.1. Taxonomy (GTDB): domain Bacteria; phylum Bacteroidota; class Bacteroidia; order Chitinophagales; family Saprospiraceae; genus JAAUTG01. Next base: position 1,692 of record JAAUTG010000093.1, read on the forward strand.
ATACTTTTTTCATAAAAAAGAATGAATTTGATAAATTTGTAAATGAAACAATGTTTGTTTGACGCAAAAATAAGCGTCTAATATTACGCAGGGTTTAAGTTTAGGTTAACTATATATTAACAAATGTTTTCATCCTTCTAAGTATCTAATTTGCAAGTCGTTAACGTTTAACTTATAGTTATTATTTGGACAAATTCTAAATAAAGTTGAAGTGCTATGAGATGAAACCAAAATCTAACTTTTACATTTTTATGATACAGTAATTTTATTGTTATTAAATTGGGGAGTGTTTGATTGTTGGAATTTTTGATTGTTCAAGCGTTTGGTATTTTTGACAGGGATAATTTTCTGGAGATACTAGCATCAATAGAACAATAGCGCAGTTGAACACTCCAACAACTAAGGATGATTACATATATATATTAATCATCTACCATTTGAAAGTCAATTTAACTAAGACGCAATATATGGCACATGAAATTGATTATCGCATCTACGGAGAGGAGATGCAGTTTGTAGAAATAGAATTAGACCCCAACGAAACGGTCATTGCGGAAGCAGGTGCATTTATGATGATGGACAACGACATTCAGATGGAAACCATCTTCGGTGATGGCTCTAGCAATGGGGGTGGAGTTTTTGGTAAATTGCTCAATGCAGGCAAACGCTTGCTGACGGGTGAAAGTCTTTTTATGACCGCTTACACGCATCAAGGGCGTGGTAAAAAGCGCGTCTCTTTTGCTTCGCCTTATCCTGGAAAGATTATTCCCCTAGATTTGACGCAGTATCAAGGGAAGGTAATTTGTCAAAAAGATTCTTTTCTTTGTGCAGCAAAAGGAGTGTCTGTGGGTATTGAGTTTTCGCAAAAACTAGGTCGCGGGTTGTTCGGTGGAGAAGGGTTCATCATGCAAAAGTGGAAGGCGACGGATTAGCTTTTTTGCATGCTGGCGGAACGATTATACAGAAAGAACTGGCATTTGGCGAAACGCTGAAAGTGGACACGGGTTGTTTGGTCGCTTTCACCAGGGATGTAAATTATGATATTGAGTTGGTGCGAGGGGTAAAAAATATGTTTTTTGGCGGCGAAGGTTTCTTCTTTGCTCGATTGGACGGACCCGGTACAGTTTGGATTCAATCCTTGCCTTTCGCTCGCTTAGCAAGTCGAGTGCTAGCCAACGCAAGTGGTGGTGGAAAAGATCAAGGTGGAGGATTATTCGGAGGCTTGACCAATATGCTAGATGGCGATGGATTCTAAGTGATAAAATTATTCTATGTTAATTTTTGATATGGAGGGTAACTTTTGGATACAATACTTCCAACCACTCCATTACCGATAAACAAAACCGAGATGATATGATAGATCGTTTAATGAAAGCAGTGCAAAGTGCAGGAGATGTAGTTGTGGAACAAGTAAATGCACTTGGAAATAGTGCGAAGGAAAAGGGGTACGAGGTGATAGAGGAGTGGTTAAATGCGATTCCATTGTTGGAAGCCTGTGGCTTGAAAGTGACTGGATTTGCTTTGAGCGTGAGCCTCAGCCCGATGATAGAATTGGAGTTTAATGGAAAGCATTCGGATTTTTCGAGCGAAACGATTGATGAGATTCTTTTGAAACACAAAGGCAATACGGTAGTGCAAGCAATTTTTAACATCATCAAAACTACCTATCGCCTGAATTTAAAAGTGAATGCACCTTTGGATGATCCGCTCATCGTAAAAGCGAAAGTGAGGATATCACCAGAGATTAAAGTGTTGATTGGTCAACGTTTTGTGCAAGAATGATGGTGGTGTTGCGCAATTGGCTATTTGTCGTTTGTCACTATCGTTTGAAATGGGCAGAAAGCGGATAGCAAATTGCGCGCTACTAGTGTTTATTGGTTGTAGGCTGCTCATTGTTTCAAATAGATTGCATTTGAACAACCAATGAATAGCCAACAACCAGTAGAAAAATACCATTTTGTTACAGCCAAAAAATGGTTAAACAAGCATTTGAATTAGGTATCATTTGCTGAATATATGATCAGCAGCGAAAAAAAGAACAGTAAATTTTACTACATTCCAAATAATCCATATTATCAATGCCCTTAACCCATATTTTTGAAGCAAAGTTTTAATCTTTACTATTACAAAGTTCATTAGTGATTCCTTTACTTTTGTCAAAGTGATTACTGTAGCTCAATACAGGTCAATTTTTTAAATATTTTATCTTCGTTGTGTAAATACTAGGTATTTTACAGACAACTAACAGTAAAAACTAATAAGGAGTTCTCAAATTTTTCTCATTTTTTGTCGAAAATTAGTGAGGCTGTGAGAGAAAAATGTAGTTTCTGTAATTAGCCCCTAATTTTTAGTCACAAAAAATCAATTCATTGACTGTTTATATCGTTGTTATTGATGTTAGGTCGTTGGTTATTTAGTGATTGGTCAGGTTATTGGAGGGCGTTGTATTTTTGACAGAAACAATTTTTGGAAATGATAGCATAGATTCACCAGATAATCAAACCAACAACCAACCAACTGCGTAATATCAGTGATCAATTATGCCACCGTGCAAGCCAATTATTTTTACTCATGATTAAGCTGACACAACCCATTGTTTTTCATTTCGTCGTCCTGGTGCTGTTTACAACCTCTACTTTTGCCCAGTTGTATCCTGTAAAAGTGAATGGGAAATGGGGAATGATTGATTCCACAGGGCAACTCAAGATAAAGCCCATTTATGATGGCATTGGAGAAATCAAATCTTGGAATTATGCCATCGTGCAGTTAGAAGATAAAATTGGATTGCTGGATGCGGACGGCAAGACACTGCTATCCGCAGATTATGAACAAATTAAAGTCATTCAAAAAAATGTCTTTTCCGTTAAGAAAAAAGGGGCAGTGCTGTTAATCAATGACAAAGAAAAAGTGTTGATTTCAAACTTTGATGATTTATTAGCACTAGACGAGGATAGAATCGCCTTCGAGCAACAAAAAAAATGGGGGGTAGTTGCTACAAATGGAAATATTTTGTTGCGACCTGCTTACGATGCTGTTGCCAAACACAACGAGGTGTTTATCACGCAGTTGAACGATAAGTTTGGTTTGGCAAGTGGAGTAGGGGAGGTTTGGCTAACGCCTATGGCTTCGCGGTTAAAGCAAGAGAAAAATTTATTTTTTACCAAATTAACACTTGCTGGGGTGCTATTTTTGATAATGGGAAACCTGCATTCTCATCGTATTTTCATCACTATCAATTCATTCAGGAAAACTTAGTTCACCTGCGCAATGCAGAGCAACATTTCCTGTTCAATACAACCACTGGTAAGCTCATTGAATTAGGAGATATCCAGCACGTAACTCTCTTTTCCTCCAGCCATTTGCTGATTTCAAAGAACCAAAAATTGGGATTAATAGACTTGCAAGGAAAGCTAATCCTTCCGCCTGTGTTTGAAGAAATTCACCCTTTTCAATCACATATATTCAGGACTAAAAAAAACGGTTTTTGGGGATTAGTGACGGATCAAACACAGGATTTACTAGCCTTTCAATACGACTTTATTGCGCCTTTGAAAAATCAAGTCAGTCTCATCAAAAAAGATAACCAGTTCGGGCTACTAGATAAGTTGGGCAACCTTGTTGTACCAATAGAATTTGAGCGCGTAGAAGTACAAACACAGCAGATTAAGGCATATCAAAAAAACGAAGCGTTGGTAATTTACTATTTGGATGAAACTGGGAACATCTCTGACCACGAGACTGAAGCACTTGATAAGCATGTCACTATACGCATTAAAGCAACTGCCAGCCAGCCAGCTCAACCAAGTGATTTGCCAGTGTATCAAGTCAATCAATTTGAATGGTTTTACATCGCACAACAAGACCGATGGGGACTGCGGGACGTTAATAACGGCAATACGCTTCTTAATCCACAATTTGACTATATTAAAGTTTTGTCTGATCAAGCGGGTGCGCCAGATTTAACCCTTGTGGGTATTGACCAGTTGACAGGGCTTGTATTCGACCAAACTGCTTACCAAGTAGAGATGCTTTTTGGATTAGTTAGCAATCAAATCGGTAAACTAATTACCCCGTTGGAGTTTATTCATATCGCATTGGAAGATTTTGCCGCGAATTTACCAGCGGCGCGGTGTATATTTGGCAACGGTAAACACGGCTTGGTGGATAGAAATGGAAAAGTAATTGCTAGAGACCTTACTTATATTGATGATTTTCACCACAAAGTAGCCCGATTTGCAAGAAATGGAAAATTATCTGGCGCAGTGGAAAGAAGCGAAAAGTTAGGGAGTTTAAGTCATTACTTGGATAATATGCTTTCCCCTTATTACATGATTGACTACACCTCTTACGACCAAAATTTTCAAGAAGAAGCCAATTTAATTTGTCAAGACTGTACTTGGGGGTATTTGGATAGTACAGGAAAAGAAATAGTAACTCCTGCTTATGAGTTTGTGCTGCCATTTCGAGCAGAAACAGGCTTGGTCAAATCCAACCAAAAATGGGGAATGGTCAATCGAAAAGGTCAAATAATTATTCCGTGCCAGTACGATGGCATTGATTACTTAACCAGCCAAGAAACTATTTTGAATGTGTATATGCAAGCTGACCAATTTGGTTTGATTGATACCTTAGGTACATTAGTGTTACCCACTATTTACAACGAAATTGGAACATACAGTGAGGAGCTTGTAGCGGTGAAAAAAGCCAAACTTTGGGGGTTTGCAGACCCCAAAAGTAATGCCTCAATTCCCTGCCGCTACGAAGCCGTCAGTTCTTTCCACGATGGGTTAGCCGCAGTTAAACAGGATGGAAAATGGGGATTTATTGACCAAAATGGACATACTGTTATTCCTTTTTCGTACACGAAAGTTGGTGATTTTAGTGAAGGACTGGCTTGGGTGCAGTTATCAACTGGCATTGGCTACATCAACAAAAAGCAGGAAGTGGTCATTCCTGGTCATTTCGCACGGGCGACCGCTTTCAAATATGGTATTGCCAGCGTGATGGAAAATGGAAAATGGGGATTAATTGATCAAACTGGAAAGTACCTGGCGCGTCCTAAATTTATTGAGATTAGCGCGTTTGATGACAATGGTTTAGCGATTGTGAGCTATGGTACAGATAGAATACGATATGGGGTCATTAACACGCAAGGCGAACTGTTAACAAGTGAACCCTACTTGAGCATTCAACCTTATTCCGAAGGATTGGCGGCAGTGAAACAAAAGGAATCTTATGGATATATTGATACCAATGGCAAATTAGTAATTCCTGCTATCTACTCCAAAGTGGCTAAATTCATGGAAGGTCGGGCAGCCGTGCAGCTGAACGGCGTTTGTGGGTACATCAACGCGCAAGGAGCAGTAGCCGTAGATTTTGAATACTCTAAATGCTTAGAATTTAGTCAGGGTAGAGCTGTGATTTATAAAGGTTATCGCAAAGCTGGACTGCTCGACGAATTAGGAAATTATGTCATCGAACCCGCACTGAATCATTTAATTGACTTTAAAGAAGGTAGAGGGCTGATGCGCGACCAGCAATATCGCTTTTATTACATCACAGAGGACGCAGACCTTCACGATGGCTACTATCAAGATGCAAGACAGTTTCAGCACGGCGTGGGGGTCGTGAAAATGGATAACCTTTGGGGTATTGTCAATCCACAAGGTATCAAAATTATTCCGCCCAAATACGACCAAATCAGTAATTTTCAAGAAGGTTATGCCCAAGTGCGGGTAAAAGGTTTTCACGGATTGCTTAAAGCCACAGGTGAACAATTGCTGCCGCTAGAATACGAGCATATTCAACAACTTAACCAACAATTGTTTAGGGTGGAGCGTGGCAATCAAATTGGCTATTTTCATGCAGCTCAAGGATGGGTTTGGGAGTTGAACAATTGAAAATGATAACTTTATGCGATTGGTTATTTGTTGGATTGATTAGGAACGATGTCATGCAGTTAACTTTTATTGATTTTCTATCAAAGTATTCGGAAGATTCAAGCTATCACACTGCTAAATAATTAAAACAACCCAATCACCCAATTACAACTTACATCAAAAAAGAGTAATCAATGGCAAAAAACATTACGACAACCAAATGGATCTGGATTACGGGAGCTTCTTCAGGCTTAGGAGAAGCCTTAGCGTATGAACTCGCTGCGCAAGGGGCTAATTTAGTCTTATCTGCTAGAAAATTAGAAGAATTGGAGCGCGTAAAATCCAATTGTAACCAAGAGGTACAGATTCTGATTCAGCCTTTAGATATAGAAATGCACCACACCATTCAGGACACGGTGAAAGAGGTGCTAAAAAAGATACCGCGTATTAATGTGCTGATAAATAATGCAGGCATTTCGCAACGTTCCTTAGTCAAAGACACGCCGCTGGACGTAGATAAAAGATTGATGAACGTCAATTACTTTGGGACTATTGAACTAACCAAAGCCATTCTACCCAGTATGATTGCTCAGCAATCCGGACAAATCGTAGTCATTAGCAGTTTGGTAGGTAAAATTGGTTCTCCTTTACGCTCCACTTACGCGGCTTCCAAGCACGCCTTACATGGCTTTTTCGATTCCTTGCGCGCGGAAGTAGTGCGGGACCAGATTCATATCACTATGATTTGTCCAGGCTACATTCATACTAACGTTTCTAAAAATGCACTCACCGCCAATGGAATGCCACAAAATACTACCGACTCACGCACCGCTAGTGGACTTTCCCCTGAATCTTTTGCCAAGCGGGCAGTTAAAGCCATTCAAAAACAACGCCAAGAGGTTAGTATTGGTCAATCAGAAACGCTGGTACTGTATGTAAAAAGATTTTTCCCTAGTTTGGTCAATAAAATTTTAAGTAACGTAAAGGTAACTTGAGGGAACTGTTATTCTTATGCTGTTGCTGTACTCAAAACTAGGAGACTTATCTGATAGCTGCGCCTATCATACATGAAAGCTAGTAGAAGGTGTTTTGGAGGTGAAGGAAAACTATCGTGGAAAAGGCTTAAACGATTTAGAAAAGTAAATGTAAATTTTAAGCCTATCAAGGCTGGTTCAGTTATCCTACTAGGTCAGGTTGCGTAGCCAACCCTTCTATCCTACTCCCGAAAGTTCAGAAGAAAAGACTTAATTTGCGCATCAAACTTTTCGCCTTCCTCAAAGTGGAATTTCACTTCTACTGGCAGCACAAAAACGGGTAACTGATTGGTTAGTAAATAGCTGCGATGCAAGTCCAAACGCATAGCGTCTTTTTCAGTGGTAATAATCAGCTTTTTTTTTGCCTTCCATTCGCTCGAAAGTAGCTTTGAAAGAAGCTATGTCGTTCTTTGTGAAATAGTGATGGTCTTCAAATTCAAGTAGCACCACAGACTGGACTTGTTCTTGCAAGTATTGTAACAAATAGCTTGTTCTTGCAATAGCGCAAATTAACAACACGTCCATATCAGGCTGTAAATGAATGGCATAGTTCGGGTTGAAAATGTAATAAGGATAGTTGTAAGTAAAATAAGAAAAGTAAAGTTGCTGATGGGACAAAGGATTAATTTCCCTGAAAAACAACACTTGTTCTTCTCTATCCAAGTTGGCGGGGCATTTTGTGACGACAATAATATCCGCCCGATGGTAAGCCGAACGCCATTCGCGCAAACGTCCAGCAGGCAGTAGGTAGTCCCTCGTGAATGGATAGCTATATTCTGTCAATAAAATATTTAATCCCGGAATGATAGCGCGGTGCTGAAAAGCGTCATCTAATAGCACGACCTGTGTGTTAGGTTGGTGATTCAGGATTTCGGGAATAGCAAAAGTGCGGCTTTCTGATACCGTGACTAGCACATCGGGATATTTTCGCTTGTATTGCAAGGGTTCATCCCCAATTTGGGTTGCGTTATGCGATGAGGAGGCAATTAGAAAACCTTTTGTTTCGCGCTTATACCCTCTGCTTAGAGTAGCTATCTCTAAGTAGTCCTTCAACAAACGAATCAAATACTCTACATGGGGTGTTTTTCCCGATCCACCTACCGATAAATTACCCACCGAGATGATAGGAAGATTGAATGTCACGCCTTTCAGCAATCCTGTTTGGTAAAGGAAATCGCGTAGTATCACACCAATTCCATACAACAGGGAAAAAGGAGAAAGCAAGAGTTGAAGTAAGGTTGGTAAGCGCATGCTTATTATCTTGTACTAGAAAATGTTAGATTCACACGGTTTAGAAACCGCCCTTTTGTGAGTATCATTTGTTGAACTGTACCAAAGGTGGAATAGTTTAAAGTTGGGGCTTTGGGTTTTGGTCTTTAGTCTTTGGGTTTTGGTCTTTAGTCTTTGGGTTTTGGTCTTTAGTCTTTGGTCTTTGGTCTTTAGTCTTTGGTCTTTGGGTTTTGGTCTTTGGGTTTTTGTTTTTGGTCTTTAGTCTTTGGTTTTTGGGTTTTGGTTTTTGGATGAGTAATCATGTAGTTAATTCCGCTTCAATTTAACTCCTGCAAAGCGCTGCATGGCTTCTTCTAAAGAAATTCCAATCCACTGCTCCAAATTTAATTTTTCTTTTTCTACTTCCAGTTCTGCTCTAAGTCGTTCTTCCACTGTTTTGTGATAGGCGTTGGAAGCACTATTCACATCCTCGTACTCTGCGCCGTCCTGCTTGAATAATTCTAGGATTAATCGTTGATTTTCGTTAGCTGCCGCTTCTATGGTGGCTCGTTCTTCTACCACTTTTTGTATAAAAGTAAACTTCGATAAGCAGCTAACACTTCGCGTCGAACCAATAGTTTTCCTTCATCTATTTCTAGTTGGGCTATATCGTAATTTTCTTTTGCTGCATCCACTCGGTGCTTAGTGGTAAGGAGTGGCAATAACCTGAAAGACAAGCCAAAAGAAACCGCATTTGAGCGTCCGTCTGACTGCGTCATGGGAATTTCTCCTGGATTGGGCGAGACAATAGGCGCAGAAAGTCCAGAGTTGTTACCTGTGGAAAAGTTGACAAAAGGCATTATCGTTTCCCAGTACCCCAATTTTTCTGTTTTTATTTCGATAGCTGCTATTTCCGCTTGATTGCTCAATTTGCCAGCTACTGGATGATTCAACCACGCCAAATATACCAAATAATCTTCAAAAGAAGTCAGTTCATCAGCAGGACGCACCACCTGATTAAAATCAAGTGGTTGTGCAGTCACATAGATGCTACAAAAAATAGAAAAAATAAATGAGTATAAGATTCGCATCACCAAAGGTTTAAGGTTCTAAAATTAAATCACAAATCACTTAACGAATATTAAACAGCCTAGATACAGTGAAACCTAAGCGAAATTCTCCATCTAGCCAATTGTCTGTCGTATTGGTGATATAATCAGACTCTATCAAGCCACGAGCGTTGGTCAAATTCACCTGAAAAACGTGTCCTCCTGTATCAAACTCAACGCCCAAGCCAAGTGGAATGCGATAAGTCGTTTCGTTGTTACTGCTTTGAAAAGGACTTCTATCGCCATTCAAAGGCACTGTGCCATCAGCCAGTAGCGCGACTACTTTTGTCAATTGAACACGACCTGCTAAGCCTAAAGTGAAAACATCGTTGACATCGCCGAAATTAACAATATTTCGATGCGTGAATCCTGGTGTGATTTGTAAAGCCAAGCGATCAGAGATTTTTTTGCCAACCATCACTTGAGCAGTATAGAAGAAGCGATGGGAGAACTTCACGAAACTGGTAATGTTGCCTTCGATTGGATTTTTTCCATAGCAGAAATGCTAAAAATACCAACACCTGTTAGAGAAATGGCACTGGGAGCGTCGGACTGTTGGCGCAAAATTCTATATTTTGCCACTCCGTTCACGAGTTGGCGCAATTCACCTGTACCTTTGCTTCTGTAAACGCCAGCAGTAAGATTATTTGTGATGCCATACTCGCCACCAATCATTACGTCCGCAGCAGACTCTAAACCATAAAAAGTAGTCCAACCGCCACCCGCTCCGAACAAATCGCCAAAACGGTGCCCGATTCTAATGTCGAGTTTACTTTTGGGTAAAGTCTCTACCGAATGGGCGTTAATGATGCGCGTATCTTTGAAAGTACGATAAGCAAAATCTTGAGCTTGAACTGTGCCCAGAGCGTTGAAAAGCAAGAGAATAAGAGAAATTTTGTTTAACATAATTTTTATTTTAATAATAGTACCTCATTTCATCCAACTGGTCATTTGTTGGCTTGGTTGTTGATAGATAAAGGCTTGTTTTGGGGCGTGATGCCAAACTAGTTACTTTAAAAGTTGGCTGGTTCATTTCTGCCATTATCCAAAAAAATATCGCTGCCATATCACCTTATCAACAAGTAACCGATTGCTCAGTATTGGGCAGTAACTAATACTATTCAGTTGTCTTTTAGTTAGTTGCTTTACAGTGAAGTATTTGGGAAGTTCAAAAATAAAATCTTGTCAAATAACTTTACTAACCAATAACCAGTTGCGTAGTATGAGTTACTTTTTTAGTCCGATTTCTTTCAATCGTTCTTCTAAATAAGCAATAGCAGTAATAGGTTCATATTTTTTAGGGTAATCGCTGGTGACAAACTGCGGGAGGCAAGCCAAATCCATCTCCATGCGTGGATGCAGGAAAAAAGGAATAGAAAGCCTAGGTAAATGCCAAGATGCTCTTGGTGGATTGACTACTCGGTGGGTTGTGGACTTTAAATAATCGTTTGTCAATCGTTGTAGCATATCGCCCACATTCACTACAATTTCATCTGCTTCTGGCACGATTTCTAGCCATTCATTTTGCCTGTTGAGCAACTGCAAGCCTCCAGCAGAAGCTCCTACCAACAAAGTGATAAGATTAATATCTTCGTGTTGCTCGGCGCGTATGGCTGAAGCCGGTTCAGTAAGAATCGGTGGATAGTGAATGGCACGCAAAATACTATTTCCATTGTGAACCTTGCTATCAAAATAATGTTTGTCCAGTTCCAAATACAAAGCAATAGCTTGTAGTATCACTTTACCAGTATGTTCAAAAGCTTTGTAAAGTGCTACGGATAGCGTGGTAAAGGCTTCTACCTCTGCAACTTCCACGTTGGGAGGGTATTTGTCTTTGATGGGGTCATCGTCTGTGACGGTTTGCCCAACTTGAAAAAACTCCTTTAAATCCGCGATATTAGAGCCTTTGGCGTGTTCTTTGCCAAAAGACGTATAGCCGCGCTGTCCAGCTAAATTTGGAATTTCATATTTTCTTTTCACTGCTAAGGGTAACGCAAAAAAAGCATTAGCTGCCTCGTAATAGGAAGTAACGAGCTGCTGTGGAATACCATGCTGAGTAACACCCACAAAACCAATCGTTTGAAAGGCATTACCTAATGCTTCCACAAACTGACTTTGTTCAGAAGATGTACCCGCTTGGAAGTGCGATAAATCAACTAAAGGAATAATTCTATTCATTTGATGCCAAATAATTTTGCTGGTTGGTCAAGGTTTTCCATCGTGTTGTCTAATCACGAACAAAATTGGACGGTCGGCATAAACAAATTGTGATTTATTTATTATGCATAAATTCGTGAAACTAGGGTCGTTTTTTGCTAATTTTAAGTATAACTAATTCGTAATCAAATTATTGTATAGAAATAGGTTTTTCTGTATTTATTTAAAGTGCAAATTACGGTTTTCTGCCGAATGTTGCAATGGGTGAACGCTTTTGAGTGATAAATTCACTAGATAGTTTGTCTGAATATGTAGAATGAATTAAAGAAATCTTAAAACAAAAAACCCTTAACCTGATGTTACCCCAACCATTATTTGTAAAATCGTTCAAATTGGCAACTAAAATTATTGTTATTGGAGCTGGATTTGCTGGTTTATCTGCTGCTACTTGTTTGGCTGATAAAGGCTATCAGGTAACTTTGTTAGAAAAAAATGAGGTAGCAGGTGGTCGAGCTAGAAAATTTGAAGCCGATGGTTTCCTTTTTGATATGGGACCAAGTTGGTATTGGATGCCTGATGTGTTCGAGCAATATTTCGAGCTATTTGGTAAAAAAGTGTCTGATTATTACAGTTTGGTGCGTTTAGACCCTTCTTACACGGTCTTTTTTGGCAAAGAAGAAGTGATGGAAATTCCAGCTAAAATGGATGAATTGCTCGCCATGTTTGAGACTTATGAACCGGGAAGCGGCAAACAATTAAAGGACTTTTTGGCAGAAGCTCAATACAAATACGAGGTCGGTATGCGCGAATTTGTGTACAAGCCTAGCTTGAGTCTTTTGGAATTTGCAGACTTGCGAATTGTCTCTAGTCTATTTCGTCTGCAAATGTTCAGTTCCATTGCTGCCAGCATTCGGAAGCGATTTAAGCATCCCAAATTGATTCAATTGTTGGAGTTTCCTGTACTTTTTTTAGGAGCTACACCAGAAAATACACCTGCAATGTATAGTTTGATGAACTATGCAGATATGGCTTTGGGAACTTGGTATCCGATGGGTGGAATGCACCAAATCATAGAAGGTATGGTGGCGTTGGCAAAAGAAAAAGGAGTAGATATTCGTTTGGGGCAGGAAGTCAAGCAAATTTACGTACCAAATGGACACGCCAGTAAAGTGGTCACACAAGATGCAAGCTATGACGCGGATATTGTGATAGGAGGTGCAGATTATCACCATTTGGAGCAACAAATTCTTGAGCCACAGCATCGCCGATACAGTGCCAGCTATTGGGAAAAACGAACAATGGCTCCTTCATCGCTGCTCTTTTACTTGGGAATTAATAAAAAAACTAACAGGACTTAGGCATCATAACTTGTTTTTTGATGAAGATTTTCACCAACACGCAGTTGAAATTTACGACCAACCCATGTGGCCCTCCAAACCACTATTTTATGCAAGTGTACCTTCCATCACTGACCCAAGTGTCGCACCAGTTGGACAGGAAAATTTATTCTTATTGATTCCAACAGCACCAGGATTAGAAGATAATGAAAGCATAAGAGCGCATTATTATGATATGGTGATGCAACGTTTAGAGAATTTAACAGGTCAAAATATTAGAGATGCAGTGGTGTACAAACGTTCTTTTGCACACAGCGATTTTGTCAATGATTATCACGCTTTTAAAGGAAATGCTTACGGACTAGCCAATACGCTTTTGCAAACTGCTTTCTTAAAACCAAAATTAAAAAGCAGTAAAGTAAAAATTTGTATTTTGCAGGACAATTAACTACGCCAGGTCCAGGCGTACCACCGTCCTTAATTTCTGGTCAAGTAGTGGCTAAAGAAATAATGAAAGTAATAAAGCCTTGATCTTTAGTTATTTAATTACTTTTTGTGTTGGAAAGATTAATTAATTTGCCAATTCAGTAATTTAACAGTAAATCAGTCAATTGATACATTTGATTTTTAGAAAGTATTTTAATCGGAACAAAATCATTGATTAATTGGTAAAAATAAGAATGTATGGTTTCGTTGTATAGTCAGGTTTGTCGGCAGTGCAGTCAACTTATTACCAACCGATACAGCACTTCTTTTTCTATGGGTATCAAGGTGTTTGATGAGAAATTTCGTTCACCTATCTACGCTATTTATGGATTTGTGCGCTTTGCGGATGAGATTGTGGACACCTTCCACGAGCATCCAAAGGCAAAGCTCTTGGAACGCTTCAGAGAAGATACTTACCGCGCAGTAGAAGAAAGAATTAGCTTGAATCCTGTGTTACATTCCTTTCAAGAAGTGGTGCGAGAGTACCATATTGAGATGGAACTAGTAGATGCCTTTTTGGATAGTATGGAAATGGATTTACATTTCAATCGCTATGAAGATAATATGTACAAGCAGTACATTTATGGCTCCGCAGAGGTGGTAGGTTTGATGTGCTTGCGCGTATTTTGTGAAGGAAACGATGCCATGTACCAAAGTTTGAAAGCACCAGCTTGTAGCTTAGGTTCTGCGTTTCAGAAAATTAATTTCCTCCGCGACATGAAAAGTGATTTTAACGAGCGTGGAAGAGTGTATTTCCCAGGCGTGGATTTTACGAATTTCACGCAGGAGGACAAGTTAGCTATTGAAGCCGATATAAAAAAAGATTTCGACGATGCTTATCTTGGTATCATCCAATTGCCGAAAGGCGTTCGATTTGGAGTTTATCTAGCTTATGTTTATTACACTAATCTATTCCAAAAAATTAAACTGGCTCCTGTCAAACAAGTGAAAGAAGAACGTATTAGAGTGAATGACAGCCGAAAGTTGATGTTATTGTTCAGTTCAGCAGTTAGAAATAGTTTAAACTTATTGTAAATGATTGTAGCTTTGGAACACAAAAGTAAAACAACAAGGATAGGGCTCCGAGTGGCAGCACTTTTGTTACCAACCATTTTGATAGTAGTGCAGCTTGCACAATATCAAGGGTTGACAAAGGACTTTGTGTACGAAGTACCAGAAGTCACAAGAATAGCTGCCTTTGAAACCACTTGGCTTTATGCTTTGATTCATGTGTTCTCCTTCTTACCTGTGTTTCTCTTTAGTTTTGAACCTCGTATCGCTTACTACAAATCATGGAAATACCTTTTTCCAGCTATTTTGCTAGTTGGCGCATTTTTTGTCCTTTGGGATGTGATATTTACTTGGTTATCTATTTGGAGTTTCAATCCAACCTACTATTTGGGTATAAAACTAATAAGTCTTCCTATTGAGGAATGGATATTTTTTATAGTTATTCCTTTTTCTTCGATATTCATTTACGAAAATATAAATTACTATCTCAAAAAAGACTTACTGGCTCGTGCAGAGCCTTTTATCTCTGTCTTTTTGTTGGGTTTCTGTTTTGCTGTTGGAATACTTTATTGGGAAAGGCTAAATACCTCAGTTACGTTTTTTTTAACAGGTGGTTTTTTGTTGTACCATTTTTTATTTTTACCGGCTTGGCACAGAAGTAGATTTTATTTTTCTTTTATAGCAATTCTTATTCCTTTTATCATCGTAGATACTATTTTGACAGGAGGATTTACGGACGCACCCATTGTTATTTACAATCCCGAAGAATATACTGGCTTTAGGATATTTTCTATTCCTATTGAGGATATTCCATTTGGCTTTATGATGCTGCTTTGGATCGTGACGCTGATGGAAACTTGGCGAAAAAAAGCACAGTAGTTTGATAATCTCATCAATAGAAACCACGTAGTGGTGTCCTTAAAGAATAACATTTAGAGGCTCACCCTTTTTTTGGGGTTTTATGTAAATGGTCCTTGGAGGCTTAAAGC
>JAAUTG010000408.1 GCA_012031785.1 Saprospiraceae bacterium
GCGTCCGTAAAAAAACGCCAAAAATTAAATAACCTTCCTCTGTTACAGCAGGTGTTGTTTCTTCTTCCGCCATACACGCTATTGTGAGGAGCACTAAAAAAGCTGAAAAAAACCAATTTATTTTACTCATTGTAAATTAGTATTGACTGATTGATTAAATGTAGGTTTAGATTTGTAAGGTAGATTTTATTCACTTACAATGACCTAAAACGCAACTTTTCAAACGACCAGAATGAATTAATATTGAAGCAAGACTGTAAATTTTAAAAAAGGGTTGGGTAGGCTTATGTTTTTAAGTAAATTTGTGGAATGGTTGATTTGTGGAATGATAAAACCAACTCTGACAATCAATACATTAACTAGACGTAAGTAACGACAATGAGTAAAAATTTAACAACTAGTCCTGACGCACAGCCTACTGAAGAAGTGCAAATAGAAAAAGCACTTCGCCCAAAGGCACTTGAGGATTTTAGTGGACAGCCTAAAATAGTAGATAATCTAAAAATATTTATTGCCGCAGCTAAATTGCGAGAAGAGGCACTTGACCACGTTTTATTGCATGGTCCTCCAGGACTTGGTAAAACTACCTTGTCACATATTATTGCGAACGAGCTGGAAGCAGAAATGAAAATGACTTCAGGCCCTGTACTAGAAAAACCTGGTGATTTGGCTGGGTTATTAACTAATTTAAGTCAAGGAGATGTACTTTTTATTGACGAAATTCAATCGTTTGAACAACGTGGTGGAGGAATATTTATACTCTGCTATGGAGGACTTTCGCATTGATATTATGATTGATAGCGGACCAAACGCAAGAAGTATCCAAATTTCTATTGAACCATTTACTTTAGTAGGGGCAACCACACGCATGGGACTTCTAACCCCACCCATGCGCGCAAGGTTTGGAATTACTTGCCATTTAGACTATTATGATATTCCAACCCTAAATAAAATTTTGAAACGTTCGGCAAGTTTACTGCAAATTCCAATCACGGATGAAGGAGCGAACGAGATTGCTCGAAGAAGTCGCGGTACGCCGCGTATTGCCAATGCGTTGCTAAGACGTGTTCGGGATTTTGCACAAATAAAAGGTAATGGCACAATAGACCAAGAAATTTCCAAGTTTGGTTTGAACGCCTTGAATGTAGATGAAAGTGGGTTGGACGAAATGGACAACAAAATTATTTCCACCATTATTCATAAATTCAAAGGCGGTCCAGTTGGATTAACCACTATTGCCACTGCCGTTGGAGAAGAAGCTGGAACGATTGAAGAAGTGAACGAACCTTTTTTAATTATGGAGGGCTATCTCCAGCGAACGCCAAGAGGAAGAGAGGCAACAGAAAAAGCGTACAAGCATATTGGTGTGGTTTTTCCAATCAAAACAGGAACCTTATTTTAAGTAGCAAATGACTTTTTGGCATTCTTTTTAATATTAAATGACTTTTTGGCAGTATAGCTTTTTGTTTTGTCAAAGAATTATTGTACTTCTAAAAAGTAGAATAATTTTAATATGCTGATAATCAGTTAATTTTATTTTTATATGTAGTTATTTCAGTTTGTAAAATTAAAAATGGAACACAATTTGAAATTGGTATAGTTGAAACTAAAATTCAAATCTATATGCTAATTACAACTGTGAGACCAAGACCAACGTACTTGGTGCAACATAAACCAACGCCTCGACAGGAGCAACCCAGCGTGAATGTATTAGAAAACGAAACCGCTTTCCAAATTCAATTGGCGGTACCGGGTTGGAAGAAAAGCGATTTATCTATTGAATTAGAAAAAGAAGTGTTAGTAGTAGCAGCACATCCTTCAGAAAATAATCAAGAGACTGCTAAGTTTCAGCGTCAAGAGTTCAAACCGCGTGCCTTTAAGAAGCATTTTCAACTTCCTAAAAATGTGGATGTAGAACAAATCACTGCCGTAGCAACAGATGGTGTTTTGAATATTACGTTGCCTAAGCGTGCAAAAGAACAGCAAGCAAAAGCAAGAACTATCGAGGTAGAAGGATAATATGAACAAGGGCTTTATTCTGAAAAGAATAAAGCCCTCATAAAACATTTGTCAGAACACTTGTATCATGTACCTGAAAGACTAGTCAATCTTACTCGAATTTTGTAGAAACAACTTGTTGTTAAGACTACTTAATAACAAGGTACACTCACTAAACAAGTACAAACAAAAGATTATTTCTTCTCAAAAAAATCTTTTACCTTGTCCTTATGGATAATTTGCTCCTTGTAAGAGTATTTTCCAGTAATAGGATCTTTCACGCTCTTTATGACTTTTACGTGATCACGCCCAGAACCTGCGTTTGCCGCACGTTGAGCAACTTTGGCGTTTTTCGATACCTTAGCCATGATTAGGTTATTTTATGCTTAATTATTTAATTTCCCTGTGTACTGTCACACGTTTTAGAATGGCATTGAATTTCTTCATCTCCAATCTATCTGGTGTGTTTTTCTTGTTCTTTGGGTAATGTATCTCGAAGTACCTGGCAGACCAGTCTTCTTATGCTCTGTACATTCCAGAATGATTTGCTGCCTGTTTCCTTTACTCTTTTTTGCCATCGCTCGCGCTTTTTAGTTTTCAATCAATTCTACACCTGTATCATATCCTTGCTTCTCCAATTTTTTGAGGAAAGCATAAATACCTAACTTATCTATGGTGCGCATTGCATGAGCAGATATTTTTAGATCCACCCACTGATTAGTTTCAGGTATATAATAACGTTTCTTTTGCAAATTTGGCAAAAACGTCTCTTCGTTTTCTTATTTGAGTGCGAAACATGATGACCACTGATTGGTCTTTTTCCCGTCAATTGACAAACCTTAGACATCGCTAAATGGATTTAATACTGCATCAAAAATAGTGACTCTGTAAGGATTCGAACCTTAAACCTCTTGATCCGTAGTCAAGTGCTCTATCCAATTGAGCTACAGAGCCGTGAAACTTTTATAAATAGTCGCTCCTTATAAAAGCGGACGCAAATTTATAATTATAATTTCAAATAACCTAACTCAAAAATATTTTTTATCTAAAAAAATTAAAAACTATCAAATAATCTGAAAAATACGAGTTATCATTCCGTGGTGTAAATCGTATGAGAAACGGACAATAAATTAACTTGACAATGTTATTTCAAGAATTAGCTAAAACTAACATAGCTATTTTGATAGCTGCTTTCATTACTAATGGCAATAAAAGAATAGTGAAAAATAAAAAACAAGATAGAAAAGCAAAATAAAAGGTAAGAAAGTTGAAATGAAAATACTAAAGAAGTGTAATTACCATAAAACTAAAAAGGGATACGACGCAGCCGAAGCCACGCCGCACCCTGTATAACCCCAAAAACCAAATGAAAACAATCTACATATTTATATCTTGGACAGCCTAAACTGACTTTCTCTGTTTGATAATGCAAAGATAAGAGCTTAATTTCATTTATGCAATACCTAGCAAGAAAAATTAACTTTTTTTTAACTTTTTTTTACTTGCTCTTAACTCTGTGTTTGCAAAAAGGAACATATCTATTCAATACCTTGAAAATACTATGATGTTCTAAAAGGAGTATCTTTTGATATTACA
>JAAUTG010000094.1 GCA_012031785.1 Saprospiraceae bacterium
GCCGTTTGATGCGTCAACATCCGCCATAATTACTGTAGCGTCGTTGATTTTTGCGCCAGCAGATAAATCTACTGTGATTTCGCTACCTTGTACAGTAGCAGCCTTTTGACCATTCTGCAAGTCAGCAGCCATAATTTTACCAGCTACTACGTGGTAAGTTAAAATGCTGATTAATTGGTCTTTGTTTTCTGGCTTCAATAAGTTGTCTAAAGTACCAGCAGGTAAAGCTGCAAAAGCATCGTTGGTAGGTGCGAAAACTGTGAATGGACCTTCGCTACTCAAAGTTTCTACTAAACCAGCAGCTTGTACAGCAGCCACTAAAGTAGATAATGCAGGTGTTCCTACTGCAAGCTCTACGATGTTTTTCTTATTCATTCCTTCCAATACAGATGGTGGAAGAATAACCTTATCAATCAAATGAATAATTCCATTTGCTACTTCGATGTTCGTAGTAGTGATATTCGCATCGTTTACTTTTGCACCAGCAGACAAATCAAATGTTACATTTTCTCCCTGTACTGTAGGAGCAGTTTGCCCATTTGTCAATTCTTCTGCTTTAATTTTTTCCAGCCACTACGTGGTAGGTCAAAATAGAAGTCAATAATTCCTTACTCTCTGGCTTTAATAAAGTTTCCAAAAGTCCTTCTGGAAGTGCTTCGAATGCTGCATTAGTAGGTGCGAAAACTGTAAATGGACCTTCGCCACTCAAAGTTTCTGATAAGCCTGCCGCTTGGATGGCAGCTACTAACGTAGATAAATCTGTGTTTTCTACTGCTTGGTCAACAATTGTCTTCGTGTTAGGCGTGGTACAAGAAACCATCACACTCACCATTAGCCCTAGTGCTAATGAAAATGACAAAAACTTACTCATAATCATGAACATTTAATGAAAAGTAATAAAACCTTATTTAAATTCTGTTATGAAAATGTTAAACATTCCTTAATAGAATAATGGATGGAGAACATGGACTTCTCAATAAAGTTCATTTAAGAAAAGTCACGGGTTTGTAAAATAAGTGAAATAAGTGATTAATTATTGAGTGGTTGGTGATGGAGTGATTGGTGAGTTGGTGATACCAGTATTTGTTTATTTGGTGAGTAGTTGATGGAATAATATATTTATTTGAATATTAATAGGTTTACAGATAGTCGTTTAGTGAAAATTTATTTCCTAACTAAGCGACAAATACCCATTCCAGCAATTATTGGTATGATGATTAATCAAGATATGATAGAATAAATTTGAAATAGAACTGGAAACAAGGTCAAATAACAAATTTAAAGTGTAATAGAATTTGCTGTTCAGAAATGTTGTTTTGCCTTTTAAAATCGTCAAATTTTAGTGCTTGTGCGATGATTTCTAAGCCTGTTGTTTCATTATCCATCTTTGCAATCACTGGATACACCAGAAGATATTGCGGCTAACCTACCGATAGATTTTGCACTGTAAAACTAGCCTTTTGGTTTTTAATGGTTAAAGACCAAAGACTAGTTCCTCAATAATATTTATTTTCAAATAATTAATCGTATTATTTGTAAAAATAAAAAATAGTATTTTTATTTGCTTTGCAGTAGCAAGTAATTATCTTGCGATGTGTATCTTTATAAAGCGATAGGCTTATTTTTTTAAAAACGAAAATACCACAACTCTTTTGATGATGAAAACATACTCAATGCTTTAGTGCTGCTGGCGTGCTTGCCTTTTTTTATACAAGCACAGCAAATTTCGAAAGAAGAGCTAATATTTCTTACGCCAGAATGGAAGGGCGAACGCTTTGCGGATGGAAGACCCAAAGTGCCAGATGATTTGCTAAAAGGATGAAACTGGTTACGTTAGAAGAAGCTTGGGCAGTGTTAAAAGGTGAAAACTTTAAGCATCAATACGATGATAATTGGCAGATGATTAACCCTGATTCGGTGCTAGTGGGTAGAGCTTTGACTGCCACTTTCATGCCTGGCAGACCAGATATTCATCGCGTGATTGATGAAAAAGGGCATACCAAAGACGGACGAGTCAAAATCACAAAATTCTTGGCCCATTGATATGCTGGTAAAAGGTGATGTGTATGTGGTTAATCAGTTTGGCGCACACGAGGACGGTCCAACTGTCGGAGACAATTTAGGCAATTCTATTTACACCAAATCTGGTAATGGTATTGTGTATGATGGTGCCATTCGAGATATTAACGGCTTGCGAGAGATTGGAGGCTTTACTTCGCTTTTTAGAAGTTACCACCCTTCGCACCATTTGAATAACCCAGATGGAGAATTAAATACCACCTTGGTGGGTATCAATTACCCCACACGTATTGGAAATGCTACGGTGATGCCAGGAGATGTGGTGTTGGGAAGAGATGGTGGCGTCATTTTCATTCCACCGCATTTGGTAGAGCGAGTGGTTAAAACCTCTGAAATTGTGCGCCTTCGAGATATGTTTGGGCATGAGCGATTGAGACAGCAAGCGTACACGCCCGGGCAAATTGATTCGCGTTGGACTGATGAAATAGAAAAAGATTTTTCTAAATGGCTAAATGAACACTTAGACGAACTACCTGTGCCCAAGGAGCAAATTCAAGAATATTTAAAAACAAGAACTTGGTAATCCACCACTTTCTATCAACATCAAAACATGAAAAATACAGCTTCTCGAAGGAAATTTTTAGCCCAAGCCACGCTTGGCTCTACTTTAGGATTATCGGCGATAAGCAGTTTCGGGCAGGGTTACGAAGCTACTTTCAAAGATAAAGTCTTGCACTCGTCGCCATCTGATCTGAAAATTACAGATATAAAATGTGGTTACATTCGTGGGGGACATAGCCTCTTTGTGAAAATTTACACCAACCAAGATATTGTTGGGCATGGTGAAGGAGTGGACGCTACGCCTGGCACTTATCATTTAGTGAAAATGTTTGCTCAGCGCATCAAAGATAAAAATCCACTCAACGTTCATCGCCTGTTCGAGGACATCAGAAGGGCTGGTTTTTTTGAAGGCGCGCAGTCTGGGATGTATATTGCGGTACTATCTGCCGTAGAAACTGCTCTTTGGGACATTGCGGGTAAAGCCTTGAACGTACCTGTTTATCAATTATTGGGTGGAAAATTTAGAGATAGAATTCGTCTTTACATGGATACTGCCTTGTATCAAAGTCGTCTTCCGAAACCTGAAGAATTTGCGGCATCAGCCAAAGAAGCAGTGGATATGCGCTTCACAGCTGTAAAATTCGACCTTGATCAAGCTAACGATCCGAATAAATACGACCGTTACAACTGGACTGCCTCGCCAGCCGAAATACAGCGTATGTACGACCAAATGGCAGCAGCGAGAGCAGCCGTCGGACCGAATATTGACATCTGTGCAGATATGCACGGGCGGTACGATGCTCCTACGGGCGAACGCGTAGCAAAAGTCTTGGAGCCACTGAATATGATGTGGTTGGAAGAACCTATTCCTGCTGAAAACCCAGAGGCATACAAAAGAATCACTAATTCTACCAGCACTCCAATTTGTGCAGGAGAAAACCATTATTTAGCACTCGGATTTAGACCCTTGTTAGAAAATGGTGCAGTGGATATTATCATGCCAGATTTACAAAAAGCAGGTGGCTTAGGCGAAGCACAACGCATCGCTAACCTTGCCAATTTATACTACGTGCCTTTTGCGCCGCACATGGTAGCTTCATTCTTGGGTGCAATGGCTTCTGCCCATGTTTGCGCTTCTGTACCTAATTTTATGATTTTAGAGTGGCAAATCTACTTTCATAAAAATCCGATGTTCAAAGAAATTGTCAACTACGATGAAACTCAAATCGAAAAAGGGCATATCGTCCTATCCGAAAAACCAGGTATTGGCGTAGAAATTAACGAGGAAGGAATGAAAAAATATGCCACTCCAGATATGCCTTTTTTTGAGTGAGTAGGTAAGTATAATAAAATTTCACAAGAAAAACTATATTGCGGACGAATTTAGAAGATAGCGACTCGCTTGCGCTTTAAAATCTTGCAGATACTAATTTTTTTAAACATAAAATATACCATGAAAAGAATAATCCTATACTTCTTTACCCATTTATTTGTGACTTGCGCCTTATTCGGGCAAAATACTGCTGTGTCGGTTACTATTGCAGCTAAAACTGCTAATTTCAAAAAATACGATGGCTATTTTGACTACTACTGGGACGAAGCCAGTGGAAAAATTTGGCTAGAAATTGAGGCTTGGGATACCGAGTTTTTATACGTTCACGCGCTTGCAGCAGGAGTAGGGTCTAATGATATTGGATTAGATAGAGGGCAGTTAGGTGGTTCAAGAGTTGTGAAGTTCCATAAGGTGGGACCGAAAGTTCTGTTGATAGAACCCAACTACGGATACCGAGCTATTAGTAATAATCCAGATGAACGCAAGGCTGTGGAGCAAGCGTTTGCACAATCAGTGCTTTGGGGCTTCAAAGTGGAAGTGCAAGAGGGTGAAAAAGTATTAGTAGATGCTACCGATTTTTTTATGCAGGATGCACACGGCGTAGTGCAAACGTTAAGTCAAAGAAATCAAGGCAGCTACAAACTAGATGTTAGCCGTTCTGCAATATATCTACCAATGTGCAAAAATTTCCCGAAAAACACAGAATTAGAAGCAACGCTAACTTTTACAGGTGAGCCAAAAGGAGCTTGGATTCGCTCCGTAACACCTACGCCAGAAGCAGTGACCGTGAGGCAGCACCATTCTTTTATCGAATTACCAGATAATAACTATCAGCCAAGAGTTTTTGACCCAAGAAGTGGTTATTTCGGAATTGAATTTCTCGATTATGCTACTCCCATTCAAGAGCCTATTGCCAAAAGATACATTCGTCGCCACCGACTAGAGAAAAAGAACCCCAACGCAAAACTGAGCGAAGCTGTTGAGCCTATTGTCTATTACGTGGATCGAGGCGCACCTGAACCTATTAAATCTGCACCAATAGAAGGTGCTTCATGGTGGAATCAAGCATTTGAAGCGGCTGGCTACCAAAATGCGTTTGTAGTCAAAGAAATGCCTGCCGACGCTGATCCGTTGGATGTGCGCTACAACGTCATTCAATGGGTACACCGTTCCACACGTGGTTGGTCCTATGGTGCTTCTGTGTATGACCCTAGAACAGGAGAAATCATTAAGGGACATGTTTCGCTGGGTTCTTTGCGCGTTCGGCAAGACTTTCTGATTGCTCAAGGTTTAGTACAACCCTACGAAAATGGTACAACACCCGACCCTAGATTACTAGAAATGGCGTTAGCAAGGTTGCGCCAACTTTCTGCTCATGAAGTGGGACACACAATCGGTATTGCTCATAACTTCGCAGCCAGCATTAATAATCGAGCTTCTGTAATGGATTATCCACATCCTCTGGTGGAATTGAGGATAATGGAACAATGGATTTTAGTAAGTCTTATGCAGTAGGCATTGGAGATTGGGATAAACAAGCAGTGCTCTATGGTTATCAGCATTTTCCAAAAGGTACAGACGAGGCAAGTGCTCTCCAAGGAATTTTGAAAGCAACTATTGCTAAAGGGCTACATTATATCTCTGATGAAGGTGCACGACCTTATGGCAGCGCGCATCCTTGGCACATCTCTGGGACAATGGAACATCTGCTACCACGGAGCTAAACCGCTTGATTGATTTACGTGCTAAAGCATTAAACCAGTTTCTGAAAAAATATTCCAATAGGCGCGCCAATGGCGACTTTGGAAAATGTACTTGTGCCGTTGTATTTATCGCATCGCTACCAAACTGAAGCTGCTGCTAAATCAATCGCTGGTGTGCAGTATGCTTATGCGGCAAGAGGCGACGGACAAGTGATTAACGAAGTAGTAGCAGCTACTGCACAAAAAGAATCGCTGAAAGCCTTACTCCGAACGCTTGATGCTAAGTTTTTAGCGTTGCCAGAATCTGTTATTCGATTGTTGCCACCACAGCCAATTGGTTACGACCGTTCCAGAGAAAATTTTGAAACCCATACGGGCTTAACTTTTGACCCGATTGCAGCAGCAGAAACGGCAGCAAACCACTCCATGACGCTATTGCTAAATCCAGAAAGATTAGCGCGCCTTGTAGAGCAGTATGCACGTCAGAAAATTGATTTTGACCTTAATTATTATTTAGATCAAATTCTAGCTCAAGTGGCAGTGCGCCCTGAGCAAACTCCTTTTGAGCAAGAAATAGCAAGAATGACACAAAAATTATTGTTGAATCATTTACTCCGATTGGCAGCCTATCAGGACGGGCAGCAACAGGTTAATGCTGTCATTTTAGCCAAACTAAATGATTTGAGGGTGGCTTGGAGTGCTTATACAGGTGTTGATGTCCAGCAAATTGCCCATTACGCCTACTTATTTCATCAATTAAAGCAATTTACAGATGACCCTAGAGATTTTAAAATGCCTACACTTCCTAAGACGCCCGATGGGCAGCCTATCGGTTGTGGAGATTAAATGGATTTTTTTTGTTGGTGATTTAATTAGTTGTTTCGGGATATTGACAGATTTTGAGATACGGATAGTGAAAATGGTAGGCTAGGTAATGTTTAGCCTACTAACTTCTACAACTTTCAAAAAAAAATGAAAATAAGGAGCCAATTCCAAAAACATCCTACTTCCTAAAAACGTTGTTGAAATAAAATTGCGATTTATGAACATAGATGATTTATTGCATCGCGCCTTACAGTTAGAGTTTTTGAGTGCAGAAGAAGGTGTTTTTTTGTTTGAACAAGCACCAACTGCTGAATTGGCTTATGTAGGCAATCAACTTAGGCAACACCACGTACCAGGAAATACAGTAACTTGGATTATTGATCGCAATTCAAATACCACCAATGTTTGTATTGCAAACTGTAAGTTTTGTAATTTCTATCGTCGTCCAGGACATCAAGAATCTTATATCACCACCATACCCGAGTACCAGCAAAAGATTGAAGAATTATTTAGATACGGCGGCGACCAGTTGCTGCTGCAAGGTGGGCATCATCCTGATTTGGGACTTGATTTTTACACCAATTTATTTCGGACGTTAAAATCATTATACCCTAATTTGAAATTGCACGCGCTAGGTCCACCCGAAATCGCACACATCACGAAACTAGAGCAGTCTTCTCATTATGAAGTGTTGAAAGCTTTGAAAGAAGCTGGGTTGGATTCATTACCTGGTGCTGGTGCAGAAATATTGAGCGACCGCGTGCGACGCCTGATTTCAAAAGGTAAGTGCGGTGGACAAGAGTGGCTGGATGTAATGCGTGCCGCTCATCAACTTCGATTAACTACTTCTGCGACCATGATGTTTGGGCATATTGAAACCAACTTGGAACGTATGGAGCATTTCGTTGCGCTGCGACAAGTACAATCCGAAAAACCAGCCGATGCGAAAGGATTTTTAGCTTTCATTCCTTGGCCCTTTCAGGACGAGGATACTATTTTGCAAAAAATCAAACGCGCCAGAAATACCTGCACAGGTGATGAGTACGTCCGAATGATTGCTATGAGTAGAATTATGTTACCCAATGTAATTAATATTCAATCTTCTTGGCTCACTGTCGGTAAGCAAATTGCACAAATCACATTACATGCTGGGGCAAATGACTTTGGAAGCATTATGATTGAAGAAAACGTAGTTTCGGCAGCTGGTGCTAATTTTAGGTTTACCGCAAATGGTATTCAGCAAGCCATTAAGGATGCAGGCTTTATTCCTCAATTGCGCAATCAGCAATACGAATTTAGAGCATTGCCCGCTCATACTGAACAGCAAGCATTGGATAAAATAGCATTGATGGTGGATTAATACTGGTATCCCTAGTTTAGATTCATTTTAGATACTAAAGTCCAAAAACACTTGATTATGCAATTATTCGAGCAGATATCAGAGGCTGTATCTTATATTAGCCAAAGGGTACAGTTCGCGCCCAAGTTTGGATTGGTTTTAGGAACAGGTTTGGGAAGTCTTGTAAAAGAAATCGAAATTGTGGCTTCCTTTCCTTATTCAGCGTTGCCACATTTTCCTGTTTCCACTGTCAAAAGCCACGAAGGAAAACTTGTATTGGGCTATTTGGCAGGACAGGCAGTAGTGGCGATGGCAGGACGCTTTCATTACTACGAAGGTTATACAATGGCGCAAGTAACGTTTCCTATTCGTGTATTGAAGCGACTTGGCATCAGCACGTTGCTTATTTCTAATGCTGCGGGAAGCACCAATGCTTCAATTGAGGCAGGTGATTTAGTGTTTATTCGTGATCATATTAATTTACAGCCCGAAAACCCTTTGCGAGGTGAAAATGACGAGCGAATTGGTCCGCGTTTTCCTGATATGCTTGATACTTATCATCGAGACTGGAATGCAAAGGCACTAGCTTTTGCTGCTACGCACGCTATTCGAGCACACGAAGGGATTTATGTAGGTTTGCAAGGTCCGAATTTGGAAACTCCTGCTGAATACAGATTTTTAAATTTGATAGGTGGAGATGTCGTGGGGATGTCCACGGTGCCTGAAGTTTTAGTGGCTAAACATGAAGGATTATCTGTTTTTGTAGCTTCCGTAGTTTCTAATAAGTGCTATCCTACTCAAGAAATCAAGCCAACTACAATTGAAGATGTGATACAAGTAGTAGAAGATGCTTCGCCTAAATTACAACTAATTGTGAATTATCTATTGAATAAAGATAATGGTGATGATACAACTGCTAAATCTTGATGAGAAGATGATTGTTTTGTTCTGCTGAAAGCAATCAGAAGGATCAAAAAAAGACTGATTTTACCTTGCATATTTTTGAAACATAGTTTCATTTATAGTCAGTATAACCCTTCTTTAATCCTTCATAATATATAATGAGACAAGCCTTTAGAAAAAAGTCGGACAGTTTTAACCGTCCGACCAAATAACAAAAAGGCATGTATATGAAAAGCTAAGTTTTTATTCACTTCTTAATGGCTGCAAATATACATTCTCAAAAAGTATTTTTCCAACTTAAATTAGATTTTTTTTTAAAAAAAATCATAATTTAGAGATGTTTTTTTTTTGAACCTAAAAAATAACTCATTGGTTTTTGAGTTGTTTTAGCTAGTCATCACTAGTCTTTGATAATTCCAAACGTCTTCTTTCCGACATTTTCTAACTCAATAACTAGCCAGTAATTCCCACTCTCGTAGTGGGATATATCTAACTGATAGCTTTGGTGGAGAACGTGTGCCAGTTCAAAATATTGTAATTTTTGTCCTGACGTGGAAAAAATATTTATTTTTGTATTTGAATGTTGTTGTAAGTCAAAATCTATGATAAGATAATGATTTGCTGGGTTGGGAGATACCACAATTTTACCAAAATCCAATCCCTCCCAAATTCCATTTGGTGTATCTTTCTGCACTTCTATCGTCGCGCTTTGTTCGCATCCATTAGCATCTTCCACTGTAACTGTGTAAAAACCAGCAGGAAGGTTTTCTAACGTCGGGCTATTAGGGGCGTTAGGCAAGCTCCATGAGTAGCGATAGGGAGCATTTCCTCCACTAACCAGTGCATTAACCTCTCCATTAGCCTCATTTAGTCTTTCTGCTTGAGCAGAAAGGGAAACTTTCAATGGAGAAGGGGCGACAATCGAAAAGAAAAATTCTTCCTGACACCCCAAACCATCTAATACACTTAGTTTATAGTTGCCAGGTGACAGTTCTTTTACAGTAGGAGTATCTCCATTGATATAAGGATTTCCCACATCAATAGATTCCCAAAACAAAGCATAGGGTGGGAAGCCTCCATTTAATGTCACACTAATCATGCCATCTTCTTCTCCAAAACATGAGATATGTTGAACAAGACTATCATTCAAGCGAATCGGGAAATCAGATTGTTCGACCACAAAGTTTTCGGATATTTTTTCACATCCATTTTGATCTGTTACTTGCAGTTGATAATTACCAGCAGGGAGGTTGTTTAAATCTTTAGTGCGATACGAACCCTCATTCCAATTGAATTCATAGGGTGCTACTCCGCCAGTAACGCGCAGTTGAATACTACCTGTGCTGTCTCCGTAGCAGGTTACATGCTCCACATCAACGTTAGCAAAACCAATCGGAAAAGCTGGTGACTTAATCGTGAAGTTCCGGGGTGTAGATGTGCAACCATTGGCATCTCGAATAAGAAAGGTGTAAGTATCTGCACCGACATTGAAAAGGTCTTCTTCGCGTGACACAATGTCTCCGCGAGAGTTAACCCACTCGAAGCTAAGTGGTCTAGTTCCTCCATTGACCCCTAGTCGGATGTTACCATTATTTTCTCCAGCACACTTTATGTTTTGAACTTCGCCATCTGTTAACTGAATATCGAAGGGGCTAGGTTGTGCAATGAAGATATTGCTCGCCACAGTGGTACATCCATTTCTGTCTGTTACCGTCAGGTTGTAGCTTCCTGGTTGTAGCTGACTAAAGCGTAAAGAATCCGTAGGGCGATTTAGAATATTACCTCGACTAAGGTGGTATAAATAAGGTGCAGTACCGCCCACCACTCGCGCCAGAATGCTGCCATCATTGGCGTTAAAGCAACTGATATTATTTTTTTGAGTGGTGACAATGAATCCATTTTGTGGAGGCTGTACTTTGATGGACGGAAGTATAATTTTACAATCGCTTTGGTCAGTGATAGTTACACTGTAATTCCCAGAACTTACTTTATTCAAACTTTGAGTTGCGCTGCCGTCACTCCATTTAAAAAGATAGGCAGGTCTTCCACCTTGTACTTGAAGGATTAAGCTATCCACTTCTCCGCCACGTAATTGACAGATTTCGTCCTGCACAATCCGATAGTTTACCTGTAATGGGTTTGGCTCTGCGATAGTAAACACCGCACTTTCCACAGCACATCGGTTTCTATCCAGCACTACTAAACGGTAATTTCCGCGTGGTATGTCAAACAAGTCTTCTGTTCCGTCTCCCGACGACCAGTTATACTGATAAGGTTTCAAGCCACCGCTTACTGCAATTTCTAGGCTGCCACTTCTTTCTCCTGTGCATTGTACGGGCGTAATGCGTTCAGCTTCAATCACAATAGGTTCAGGGTTGATAATCGTGACTGTATCTGTGATTAAAAAGCAACCGTCTGCATCTGAAACCGTAGCGATGTACTGACCTGCACCAATCATGCTCAAGTCTTTAGAAATTTCTCCTGTGTTCCATTTATATTGAGGAGGTAAACCATTTTGATTCGTGATTTTGAGTTCTATACTGCCATCTTTTAGATTAAAGCAACTTGGTGAACGTGTAGTGATGTTCGCTGCCAAGAGTTGAGGCGCAGTTATTGTAAGGCAAGTGTCTAGTGTACAGCTATTGATGTCTGTCACTTTGACACAATACTGTCCATCGCTGATGCGACGTAAATCTTGGGTGGTACTTCCGTCGCTCCATTGATAGGTTTTGACAGTAGTATTGCCAACTGTGATGTCCAAAACACCATCTTTGCTACCCATACAAGTTGGAGCAGTAACGCTGGCAGTAACTTTTATGGTAGGTGGTGCTACTATCGCGAAAGAATCTGAAGCCTTGCAAGCGTTGGCATCAAAAACAGTTACTAAATAGTTTCCTGCTGCTAAGTTATTGCGAGTGGCATCGCTTTGATTGTCATTCCATTGAAAAAAGTAATTTGGTGTACCTCCTTTGGCACGGACTTGTATAGTCCCGTCTGCCACGCCTGAGCAACTAGCATTTTTTAAATTATCCAATTCTAATTCTAATTGTGTTGGACGACGCAATTGAAAAGCAGCAGTACGGTTACATTTGTTAATATCGGTGACTGTAAGTTGGTAACTTCCTGCGCCTAATTGGTTCAAAGTAGTATCAAATACGCCATTACTCCATGCAAAAAAGTAGGGTGCAGTACCTCCTTCTACATTAGGGATAATTTTACCATTATCCAACTCAAAACAAGTAGGGTCTTGTACCACACCTTGTAAGATGTTTAGCGTATCGGGTGCTATTAATTCAATGGTGTCTTGATAAATACAATTTTGAACATCTAAAATCTTCAAAGGATAAATGCCACTTGGTAAGTTTTGACGATTTTCAAAGTTGTTTCCATCTTGCCAAAAAAGGGTGTAAGGTGCAGTGCCACCAGCTATACTAAGTGCAATTGTTCCGTCAGTGCTTTCCGCGCAAGTGGGTGGAGTAATATTTGCTGCCATTTGAATAGGAATGGGTTCTACAACTTCCAAATCTGTCAAAATGGTTTCGCACAAGCCATCCGTAATGGTTACGCTATATTGTCCACTTTTCAATCCTTCAATGCAGGGTGTATTCGCACCCGTACTCCAAGTGATGATGGGATTAACGCCACGCACCTCTAAGCATATTTTTCCATCGTTCCCATTAGGACATCGCACGGCTTCATTGGAAGTGACTGCTACACGCGCACTCGGACCATTTACTAAGGTAAAAGGTAATTGAATTTCGCAAGCCAAAGGAGAACTATCACTCACCGTTACCCTGTAAATCCCCTGTGCTAAGTTACTGATTTGATAAGCACTTGGTTGATTTTCAGCATTTCCACTTTGTGTACCACTCCAATAATAATTAAATGGCGGTGTTCCCGATAAAGGCTCCACGAATAATGCGCCATTCCTACCACCACAATTACTAACTTCTGTGGTTGCTACCCTTGCTGAACCTATGCCATTGGAGGCTTTTACCCAAGCAGTATCTTCTTCTTTGCAGCCATTTTCGTCTGTGATAGTGAGCGTATAAGCGTTAACGCTACCAGCTATATTACTGCTTTTAACTTTTATAGTATTTCCGACCTCGCCCGTACTCCAAAGATAATTGTATGACAACGTGGTATCATTTGACGTGGCTGCAAGTGTTATTTCTCCTTCTGCGCAAACAGAAATAGTATCTATACCGCTAATTTGAACTTGAGGGGTCGGATTGATAGAAATGTTGATGGATAGGTCGTCTTTGCAACCACTGTTAGTTTGAGCAGCTACATAGTAAGTCGTGGTTTGAGTAGGGGTGACTATTAAGTTGTTTAGTTGATTTTCAGGTGCGGTTGGTCGGGCAGTATGATAAGTGAGTGTACTATTGGTATTAGCTTGGTCAATAATTGTCAGATTTTTTAAGTCTATGGACGCGCCTTCGCAAACGGGTGGTGTTGCTACTGCTATTAAATTCGGGTTGGACTGCACAAAAATAGTAGCTGCTGTTCGTTCGGACGATTTGCACTCGAAGCCAAACCACGCTTCTGCATATACGGTCAAAGTGTCTGTGGCTAACACCGAATAGCCTGCACCTTCATCAAACTCTAATAAATCTATGCCTGTTGGAGAAGCGTACCATAAGATAAAGCCTTCTGATGGTGCGTTAGCGAATACTGTAGCAATTTGCTGTTCACAAACGGTGATGTCTTGTGTAGTGGGAGGCGCTAATATACGGTCATCGAGATTGCCATTACAATTTTCATCTATTTGGTTACAAGGTATTTCAGGGGTATTGGGATGAATATTAGGATTTTGGTCGTTGCAGTCTGCACTGTTTTCCACATAGCCCTGCGGAGCAGTGGGATAACAACTTTTTATGCTGCTGTTGATGTTCCCGAATCCGTCGCCATCCACATCAGCAAAAAACGCATAATCTGGTTCTCCTAAATCCTTAGAGCCGTAAAATACTAAGTGGTCAATTGCAATATCTCCTGTGGCACTCGTTCCGCCTTTACCGAGAAATCTAAATTGAACAATCTGGCTGTGCCAAGCACTTAAGTTGATATACTGTTTATACCAACGGTCTCCTAGATTACCACTTTTGCTCCAAATTGGTTGCCAACTGCCACCGCCATCAGTAGAAATTTCCAAATCTAAACCTCCAACACTAGTACCGAATAAATGATAATTGAAGGAAAAATGGCAAGAATCAGAACCTGTGGTGTCTATTTCAATACACCTTGAAGTAAGATTCGCCGAGCGTCCATTTCGACAAAGCGAACCAGAAGTTTCGATATACAAATACTTACCACCACCACTTACATCGTCACTTGGACCCGTTCCTATGGATGCCGTTTTTCCACTTTCTATAATCCAATCAAAATTGGCATTTTCTTGATTCCTCCAAACGCCTTGAATGTCGCAGAGTTGACCACAAATATTAGTGCATTCCGTTTGGCTGTCAAAAGTTTCAATCATTGTGATTGGTGGCGGTAAACATCCAGTGCGAACTGTAATCGGGCAGGCATTCGCAGAAAAATTATCTTCACTACACTGCTCGCGAATATAAATTTCATACGCGGTACGTTCTTGCAAACCTTCTAGTTGATAAGGAGGGCATCCAACGCGAACGACTGTTCCTCCGTTACCTGCTTGTGCTCCGACACCAGGTGAAAACCCGGGTAATCCATACTCAATAATGGTAGAAGCACAAGATTCGCTAGATGTCCAGTTCAACACTACGGTAGTAGAATCTAAATTCTCAACTAATACTGATGTAGGGGCAAAACAAACCACAGGACTAAATACCAGTTCCACAAACTCAAGTGTACCAGTATCATCGCCTGCGTCGTCGCAAAGTTCCAATATCCACTGTCCGTTCGGATTGCTGCCGTTGTTGAAATTTAATAAATTTCCTTCTGGTTGATAGCTGCCTACAAAAGGTGGAATAGTATCTATAGCTATTGAATTACAAGCACTTAGATTAAAACTAATATATCCATCACAACTGGCATCGCTAGGGTCTCCATAATTATCTTCATCCGCACCATTGTCTGTGGATAATTCTACGCGAATCCCACTTGGAGCAATGAGTGTAATATCTAAATCTGACACCCAAGTATGCGCCACAATTAGTCTTATTTCTTCCAAATAAACATCTACACCAAGTTGACTGCCAGGCGCGTTATTGACCAAAATTCTAAATTGATTGGTAGCATTACAACTAGAATCAGGGATAGCAATTCCTAAGCCACAATTGGAAGGGTTCGTGATTTGACCAAATCCAATATGGGCAAAAATGACTATGCACAGGACAGCAATCAACAAAGTTGGTATTTGCCTCTGCCAATGAAAAAATAACTTTTTAAAACTCACTACGGGGGATTGTTGAAAATTCATATAATAGGGTAATGAATGATTCATATACTTTTATGATTGTGCGATCAATAAAATAACAGGTTGCTTTGCTACTAACAGGTTGATGTTGCTAATATTCAAAAATTACTAAAAGTATAGGCATCATCAACTAATTTTAATATCTCAGCCATGCTTATAAACGTAAATTTCAGGAATTACTACCATAGTTTGATATTTGAAAAGTAATTTAACGTTTTATCAACTTGAATTAGTACAAAATCACTAATTTCGTTGTCAAAACGAATACCATGCAAAAATACATCTTGTTTATTCGTATTATCTTTACTCCTCACTAACCTAACTATTGGACAGCCTTTTTATTTTCCAAGTAAAGGGAACTGGTTAGAAAAAGCACCACATCAGGTAGGCATGGATGAAAACAAATTAGCAAACGCCATTGCGTTCGCCAATGCTAACGAATATGATGGCAGCAAAGATTTACGCATTGCCACTTATGAAGGATTTAAACAAGAACCCTACCACGAAATAGTCGGACCAACTAAAAAGCGCGGCGGACCAGCAGGACTTGTCATTAAAAATGGCTTTATCGTAGCCAAATGGGGAGATGTAGCGCGCGTAGAAATGACTTTTAGCGTTACTAAAAGCTATCTTTCTACGGTAGCAGGTCTTGCAGTGGACGCTGGGTTAATTCAAGATGTGCAAGATAAAGTTGGTCACTATGTTTGGGACAGAACTTTTGATGGTGTGCACAATCAAAAAATCACTTGGGAGCATCTGCTTCATCAATCCTCTAACTGGTACGGAACTTTATTTGGTATGGAAGATTGGGCAGACCGTCCACCTTCAAATGGTGGCATAGACGACTGGCGCGCTCGAAAACTGGAAGAGCCAGGCACAGTCTATGAATACAACGATGTGCGCGTGAACCTACTTGCCTATGCTTTGCTACAAGTTTGGAGGAAACCTTTACCTGTTGTATTGAAAGAGCAGGTGATGGATAAAATTGATGCTTCTTCCACTTGGCGTTGGTATGGATATGATAACTCTTTTATAAATGTAGATGGCTTAATGATGCAATCTGTCAGTGGTGGTGGACATTCTGGCGGTGGCTTATTCATCAACACTTATGATCATGCACGGTTTGGGTTACTTTTTCTCCGCGATGGTAATTGGAATGAGCAGCAAATTATTTCCAAATCATGGATTCAACAATCCACTACCTCTTCTCCAGCAAACTCCAACTATGGTTATTTGTGGTGGCTTAACTCTAAGGGCGCACGCTATATGGAAGGTGTACCCGAGACTATGTACTATGCAGCAGGATTTGGAGGAAATTTTATCGTAGTGGATAAATCCAACGATTTGGTGATTGTGACACGTTGGTTGCAGCCAGATAAGCTAGGTGATTTCTTGAAACTAATCTTAAATGCTCAAACTCCATCCAAAAAACCTGTGGCACTTTTTAATGGAAAAAATTTAGATGGTTGGAATATTCATGGCACAGAAAAATGGTACGTCAAAGACGGTATCCTTACCTGTGAAAGCGGTCCAAAAAAAGAATACGGCTATCTTGCTACTACCCAAACCTTCAAAAACTTTGACCTTACTTTAGAGTTCAAGCAGGAAGCAAACGGCAACAGTGGTGTTTTTTTTCAGAATCGCTATGAGTTACAAATTCTTGATTCGTATAACAACGCACCTATCGGAACGGACAAGCTGCAAGTATTTACAAAGATCATGCGCCTTTAGTAAATGCTATGCGTGGTCC
>JAAUTG010000409.1 GCA_012031785.1 Saprospiraceae bacterium
CTAACTCATCTTCTATGAAGTCAATGAGATTATTTACACTATCAATAGTTGTGCTGGCACTTGGATAATGCTGCTGAATGATTGCCAATTTGTCTTTCTTCTTCATTTTTTTGTTATTTAAAGTGAGATGGAACATTTCTGGTTTTTCAATAATGGTAGATGCCATTATTTTTTAAGATATCTTCTCTCCACTTCGGCTTTCAAGGACCGGTTAAACATTGGATATACATCTATTTGAATTTTAGAGGCAGTTTTGCCAA
The DNA here is from genome assembly GCA_012031785.1 of Saprospiraceae bacterium. Taxonomy (GTDB): domain Bacteria; phylum Bacteroidota; class Bacteroidia; order Chitinophagales; family Saprospiraceae; genus JAAUTG01. Next base: position 261 of record JAAUTG010000409.1, read on the forward strand.
TCAACCAAGTCAAACCGCCCAGTGCTTGGTCTGATTGAATGAATTTAGTCTTTCCGCCATCTGTCGCTTCCACTCTAAAGCAGTGTCTATCTTTGATGCCCGCAGCTTGTACCTGACTCCAATAAAATTCAACGCCTTCTTTCACAAAAAGGGTGTTATGAAACAGTCGGGGCTTAGCTTTTGGACCTGCTTTAAAAAGAACATCCACTTTTCCTTTGTCCTCAATTTTGCCGTCCATTTTGAGAATGATCTCATTCCACTTCGGATAGCTTTCGGTATCAATAAGCACACTCCAAACTTGCTCTGGACTTGCATCAATGAGAATTTCCGTGTGGGATACCCAGTGACTCATCTTGAGCTTTTTGTATCCTACTTTTTCAATGGGTGAAATATTTTCAAGTTCAATATCCGAGCTATTGCCTTCATTGGTTTGTGCCACCGCATGTATGGCTACAAAGGTGAATATTGTTAAAAATACGGCTGCTATTTTAAAACTTCTCATTTTTGAATGATTTTAGTAATTGTGAAATGTCAAAATTGAAATCAATTTTATTTTATGGATGCACCCGGTAATATTTGGTCTATCAAAGCATAACCAAACCATCTTTTTAAAAACTTACCCAGCTTGCCATCAGCATTAGGTGCGTATCTTCTTTTTGGAGAACTGCTCGTAGCTGCATGTAATACGGCTTTTGCAATTGTGTCAGGCGAAGCTCCATTTTGGCAACCCTTACTCCATTTTTCCCTAAAAGTTTTCATCTGTACCTTATAAGGTGCGGCGTTGGGGTGTTTTTCACATTTATCCAAGTAGGGCAAACTGGCATTGGGAATATCGGTATTGATATAGCCCGGCTCGATGAGTGATACTTTAATGCCAAACTCTTTGACTTCCATCCGTAAGCCATCCCCGACCCCCTGCTGTGCGTGTTTGGTAGAAGGATACCATGCCATACCGGGAGAACCCATGTGCCCTGCCACTGAGGAGGTAATGATAATCCTGCCCGATTTTTGTTTTCTCATGTGGGGTAGCACGGCAGTAAAAGCTCTGGCATTGCCCAGTACATTGACATCAAATTGGTATCTGACATCTTCTATACTTTGCAACTCTACAGGACCTAAAAGACAAAACCCGGCATTCGCAAAAAGCACATCAATTCTACCATCCACCTTGATAATGGTATCAACCACTTTTTGAACGTCCTCATCTTTTGTAACATCACAGGGCATAACTACTGCTCCCAACTCTTCTAAATCTTTCATTAAATGAGTCCTTCTTGCCGTGGCGTACACCTTGAAGCCATTTGCTAGTAACATCTTTGCAGAGGCGTGACCTATTCCGGTTGAAGCCCCAGTAATAAATGCGATTTTTTGACTTGACATTTTATTATTTTTTAAAGTTTGAAAGCGCGTTTAAGGGCATCAACCATCATATAATGAGCGGTTTGAGCAACCTTGGCATTGGGTGCCATTCTTTCACCTCCGTGCAATAGGATTTCTGGGTCAATTAATTTCAAGATGTTGTTATTCATCTGCCAAAAGTTAGTTTTAGAAGAGCTAAATTTTAGCACAAACGTAAGCAATCTTAAAATTGAAGGGCTTACACAAATCTCGGATTATGCTATTGTTTTCTAGGGTTGTGTTATCGTGATCTTGATAAGGTGTTAGTGAGCAATTTGAGCCAAAGGAAAAGCTTGACGAAGGCGGAGTTTTAGCTCAAATTTCAATGGAATTCTTAATATTGGATTTTGCACAAATATCATATGCGTATCTTTTGTAGGGGAATATTCAATAAATAGCCTACCCGATTTTATTAGGGAAGAAGTCGTTCAGAGCGACCCCTTCCCTAGATATTAAAAAATTTGAATTTGATGGGGGCTATTATTTTTGTCTGCTCCCCAAAAACGTACTACTTTACAACTGTGGCCTCTAATTCTACTTTTAGTGTTTGAAATAGACTTTTTACCTCAAGCATCGTCAGTGCTTGTTTTATATTATTTTTGCTTATCCAACGCTGAAAAACATCAAAGTTTTCTAAAAGCTCTGATGCTGAGGTTGTATAAACATTGAGGCGAACAATGTTTTTTGCTTCAAAATTCGCATTTTGTAGCACCTGTTCTAAGTTTTCAATGGCTTTTATCAATTGTGTTCTCATATCCGCATTACTGGATTCTCCTACGTCGTTGATGGCTGTTTGTCCGGAAACATACAGCGTACTCTCTACATTTTTTACTTCAACGGCTTGAACATAGCTCAGTGCATCTTGCCATTGCCAAGGGTTAATAATCACTTTTTCCATTGTTTTAAATTTTAAGTTTACAATGGCACAAATTTAAGGCGATTGAAAATGTAATGATGTGACCTGTATCACTATTTGCGTTTGGAGGCTACAAAAAGCCTGCTCAAGGTTTCACGTGAAACGCCTAAATAAGATGCAAGTAATGCCTTGGGAACTCTCTGAAAGAGTGAAGGGTACAAACGAAGGCATTGTTCGTATCTATCCTTTGCACTCAGTGTAAGGAGTGAAATTATCCGGTTTTGGGCAGCAATATGCCCAGCAATAGACTTTTCGAGAAAGAAGTGCTGCATTTTGGGGATTTTGGAACACAGCTCACGATAATCTTTTATAGAAAGGCAAAGCGTTTCTGTGTTTTCAATACATTGTAAGAAGAATGTTGCGTTACTTTCTGTAAAGTAAGCCTGAAAATCGGTTTCCCACCAATCTTCCATAGCAAATGAAACGATATGTTCTTTTGCTTCATCATCCCAATAAGAAAGTTTTACCAAACCCGATATTATGAAAAATGCGTATTCTACTCTTTTGTTTTTTCTATGATGTAATCTTTTTTCTTAAAACTTAATGGATGAAACAAAGATTGGACGATAGTAAACTCCTCATCAGTTATTGAAACTGTTTTTCTATATGTTTTCTTAAAATATGCATTTTGAGTTAATATTAATTTTATTAAAATGGCGTATAGCAGAAACGAATTTGTGCGAAGGTGGGTTTAGTAGCACAAAATTCTAACGAAGTACAAAGTTTGATGCGAGCCAAAAGCCTTGGATTCAGTACAATATCGCCTGTTTTTATATATATTATTAGACACAGTAGTTAATCTTCTAATACCTTTATTAAGGTATTTCTAACATTTACTAAATCATTTATTTGCTCATTTATGGCTTCAAGTTTTGATTTAGCCACTTTTCTCTTATACTCACTTTTGTTAGGATTTTCATCTATTCTTGTAGTACATCTCTGCATTCGTTTAGCGTGAAACCAAATTTTTAAGCACTTGATTATGACGATTCGTTTTAAATTTTCTTCTG
>JAAUTG010000410.1 GCA_012031785.1 Saprospiraceae bacterium
TGGCAGTACAATTTCTGATTGACTGTTTGGGTCACAAGCAATATGCGCAGTTCCTTGTTGCAAATTATGAACATTGTCAACAATTTGCGTCTTTTTTTCGCGTGCTGCTTTTCCACAAACACCCCTACTCAACTCTATGTGCAAACATCCTAAAGTACCTTGGTAAGGACCAACTTTGAGTTTGCCTTGATCCAAGATATAAAATCCTACCCAGTAACAGTAAGGTATAAAAGTTTTAAGCAAGCTATTGATGGTGGACATTTTAAGAATCAAATTGTCCTCTCCAGCTAGATTAGCATCAACGGCTTCCAATAGAGCTTGGTAATTTATGTGTTTTTCATTTTTATCAAGATTTTTGGAAGCCTTGATGAAGTAAGGCATAGTCGCGCTCGCTGCCATAATCAGTTGTTAATATTTTAGACTTTTTAAGTAAGCAATACTTTGAGGAATTTGGTCTATCACGCTACTGCTTTCATCTTCAATAAAGTAATGCGCAATACCAATTTTACGAGATTCCTTCAAAATACCTACAATATCAATTTCACCTGTGCCGAGTGGAACATCATTTTCCACCGAAGTACCGCCAGTCAAGTCTTTAGGTGTTCCTTTCTTTAAGTCTTTCAGGTGCATCAGTTTCCAACGGTCGCCATACTTTTTCAATAACTTTACTGGGTCGCCGCCCCCAAAATGTACCCAGAAAATATCCATTTCAAAGGATACGTATTTGGGATTGGTATTTTGGATGATGTAATCCAATAAAGTACCTTTTTCATAAGGCTGAAACTCGTATCCGTGTGGGTGATAGCAAAAGGTGATACCATTTTCTTGAAGTATTTTTCCTGCACGGTTAAAAACTTCTACTGTGTTTTGGCATTCTCCAAACTAAATTTTCCACGCTCATGCGGTACCCAAGCACACATGACGTACTTCGCGTTGAGCGCTTTAGCTTTTTCTACTACCTTTGTAGGGTCATTGGCAAGTTCTTCAAAACTTGAACCAGTGGAAGCAATTTTTATACCCCGCGCATCGCACAATTTTTTAAATTCTTCTGCGGGGATTCTGCCCTCGCTACCTTCAATTTCTGTGAAACCCATCTCTTTAATGCGGTCTAAAGTACCGATTAAATCTTTTGGGAAATAATTGCGAAAAGAGTACGTCTGTACACCTAGAGGGGCTACAAAAATGGGGTCTCCTTTTTTGCCAACTTTTGAGGGCGTAGTGCAAGCAGTAAGTGTAAGAACTGCAAACAAACTCCAAAATGTTGTAAGTTTCATAATTTTGTTTTGATGTAAAAAAATAAAATTAAACCTTAAAATAATAGGATAAGTAAAGGTATAATTTTATTTCAATAATTAAAACAGTGGTCAAGTTTTTAAAAACCTGACCACTGTTTTAGTTTAAACTAAAAAAACGATACACTATCATTAAATTCAACTTTTTAACTCGCACTTCTCACTTTATTGACTAACCAAATTGGCTTGCGAAAATAAGAGTTGCAACAAATTGTTGATAATCAATTAGGTATTGATGGATTACTAGTATGCCACTTTCAACACATCATCAAAATAGTTAGCATAATGTACGTTAATACCTTCTTTGATGTAAGCTGGTAACTCTTCAAAATCACGCTGATTATCAATAGGTAGTATTAAATTGTGAATACCGACCCTCCGAGCAGCAATAGTTTTTTCTCGTACCCCACCAATCGGTAACACTTTTCCTGTTAGTGTCAATTCGCCTGTCATTGCTAGATTGTCGCGAATGGATTGGTTAGTTGCTAAAGAATACAGCGACAATGCCATCGTGATACCTGCTGAAGGACCATCCTTAGGTGTTGCTCCTGATGGAACATGTAAATGAACGGTATGCTTATTAAAATAGTCGTTTTCAGGGTGGTTAATTTTCACTTTGCTGCGTATAAAACTGTATGCAATCTCAGAAGATTCCTGCATTACCTTACCTAATTGTCCGGTTTGCTTGAATCCTGATCCATTGGCTGGAATACCAGTAGCTTCTATGTAAAGCGTTGCACCTCCCATTGAAGTGTAAGCCAAACCAAGTGCCACGCCAGCTACGTCTTTATTGTATAGTAACTCGGTATTAAAGATAGGCTTACCTAAAAATGTTTCTACATCTGTTTTGTCCACCTCAAATTTAATATCCTGCTCTTCAGCTAGTTTAAGATTGACTTTACGAATTATTTTTCGGACTTGCTTCTCCAAATTTCTTACACCTGCTTCTCTGGCGTACTGATCTACAATATAAGACAGTGCTTCGTCTGTAAACGAAATTTCATCTTCCGCAAAACCATGTTCCCGTAATTGTTTAGGCACAAGGTAGTTGCGCGCGATTTCTACTTTTTCTTGCAAAATGTAGCCCGGCAGTCGAATAATTTCCATTCTATCCAATAACGGACCAGGAATAGTATCCAACTGGTTGGCGGTGGTTACAAAAAGAACGTTAGAAAGATTGTAAGGAATATCTAAATAATGGTCTAAATAGCTACTATTTTGTTCAGGGTCAAGCACTTCCAATAAAGCAGAAGCAGGGTCGCCGCGAAAACTAGTCCCAATTTTATCAATCTCATCTAACATGATGACTGGATTAGAAACTTCCACTCGTTTGAGGGCTTGAATCAACTTACCCGGCATTGCGCCGATGTAAGTTCTGCGATGTCCTTTTATTTCAGCTTCATCTACCATGCCCCCTACCGAAAATCGGAAGAATTTTCGGTTTAGCGCCTCCGCAATAGATTTTCCGATTGAGGTTTTACCTACACCTGGAGGACCGACCAAACAAATGATAGAACCAGCAATTTTTCCACGCTTAATAATGCTTGCTAAAAATTCCAAAATATTGTCCTTTACGTCGTCCAAACCGTAGTGGTCTTGATCTAAAATTTGTCTAGCCTTTTTTACGTCTAGTGTATCTTCAGAATTATGATTCCAAGGAAGGTCTGCAATCAATTCCAAGTAAGAACGAGTCACATTGAACTCGGGTGACTGAATATTAAGGGTTCTGAGTTTGTTTAATTCCTCTTTCACTACTTTGAGTGCGTCGTCTGGCAAATCTTTGGACGCCAACTTTTGCTCCAGTTTTTCTACTTCGGATTCTTTATCTTCTTTTTCGATACCCAATTCTTTCTTAATTGCTTTCAATTGTTCGCGCAAGAAAAATTCTTTTTGCTGTTCATTGACTTTATTGTTGATTTCGTCTTGTATTTTTTTCTGGATTTTGGCAATTTCAAATTCTTCTTTAATCATGCCAATCAATTTATTGGCGCGTTTCATCAAATCGTAAGTTTCCAAAAGCGACTGCAAATCCTTCCCATCTGCGGAAAGTAAATTGGCAATCACGTCCATCGTATAACCTGGTGCATCATAATTTAACTGCGATACGACCATATTGACTTGCTCCTTAAAGAAAGGATTCAATTTCAGTAACTCGCGCAATTCCGAGCTAATAGCCAGCATGTAGGCTTTGAGGTCAGTATCGGGTTTAGATTTAGGCTCGTAATGTGGCTCTACTTCCCACCTCAAAAAAGGCTCGTGCTGGATTTCTTGCTTTTTTTGAATCTCGTCAC
>JAAUTG010000095.1 GCA_012031785.1 Saprospiraceae bacterium
CAGATGTATTGCTTTACACGCTTGGAAGTTAGGTTTCCTTGACCCAGAAGACGGGCAAAAAATTCAGGTCACTGCTGAAGTTCCAAGTCATTCTATTTGGTGATAGCATGCTAACCAACGGAATAAAAAATATTTTGAATTGTGTGTTTTGTCAACTCACCACCTACCAACCCATCTTCAATCACATCAAGTATTTTGTTATTTGTATTGACTTCGTAAACAATATGTTAATTATTTTTCAATATTTGTAACAAAACTTTTTTTGAATCTAGCTAAAAATTAATAATAAATTAACATTTAATAGGTATTTTATATTTAATATTACACGTAATAAAAAATACACGCTCGTCATTCTATTCTTAACGCAAACAAAATTATTTTAAGATGAACCTACAATCCTTACTTGTGCAGCTCGATCAACTCGTTGTGCAAGGCAAATTATTGGATGCCATCCAGCATTTTTTCCATCCAGATGTCGTTTGTTATTCTGACCCAAGCGACGCTATTTATGGTAAGGAAGCCAAGTATAATAATATGCGCCACTTTTTGGAGGGGGTAGCGGAAATCAACAACATTACGCTGCATAGTCAGGCACTGGGGGATAGAGTAACTATGTCCGAAATGACTTTTGAATTTACCCGTCACGACCAAAAAAAAGTAGTTTGGAATGAAGTGATTAGACGATTTTGGAAGGATGGTTTAGTGATTGATGAAAAATACTACAACTGCGAGTGCAACCGCACGGAAGGTCCAATGCCTTTACAAGTTGGGTTTACTGCTTCCTCCGACCCATTGCTGCCTCAAAAACTGATTCATTTAGACCAGTTGGTATCACAAGGAAACTTCTTGGAAGCGATTGATCAATACTTTCACCCAGAAGTGGTCTGCCAGTCGAATCCAACTGATGCAATTTATGGCAAACAAACCAAATACGATTTAATTCGTCACTTCTTGCGAGGAGTAGCTCAAATCAACAACTGTACTTTGCACAGCCATGCAGTGGGTGGACAAGTAACCATGTCAGAGCATACTTTTGAGTTCACACAACACGATGGGAACAAATTGGTTTGGAATGAAGTGATTAGACGTTACTGGAAGGATGGGCTAGTGATTGACGAAAAATATTACACTTGCGATTGCAACAAAGACGGACAAGGCGAGCCGCACGCAACCAGTGAAAATGCGCCATATTATAATTATACTCAAGATGGATTCATTGGGTTTACACAAGAAGCGAGCCTAGATAGACCATCTTGGGCAATTGTTTCGGAAGACCTTGCCTCAGAATTAGGGCAACACCCTCAAGCTGGAGAAATTGTAGGTATTAATCCTGCTTTTAAACGAGATATGGAGCGCGATATCAACGATGAGCTATCAGTAGAAATGGAGGAACCCGAAGCATATATCGCACTTGCAGAAAACCAATTCACTTGGGAAACGCAAACTGTTTTAGGTGAAACGCTAGGCGAGCCTTCATACGAACATCCAGTATTGGCGGAAATAGGCGCAGAAATCGTTGAACCACAAGTGAGCCTAAACGATGCTTATCAATTCAATTGGCAGACAGAAGCCCAAACTATTGTAGGTGAAACGCTGGGTGAGCCTTTCGATGGAACTGCTGACCAAGCATTGGATATTAATGCTACTATCTTTGAGCCAATAACGGAGCTAGAAAACAAGTATGACTTAGAGGGAGAAATAGCAGGTTACGTGCCTTCTTTTCAATTGATTACTCCTGATGTAACTGAGGCTTACACAGAAGGTTTTGAAGGAACGATTGACGGAGATGATTTTGTTCACGATGACTTTGGAATAATAGAAGCCGCTGGTTCCATGTTTGAACAAACTATGGATGAAATTATTGTAGGCGACGAATTGCAGGTGATAGGTGAATACGATGTACTTGACACAAGTATGAGGTCATCAGAAGATACTCCGAATCTGTACGCAGACCATACCGCAACGGAACAAGTTGATGCTATGGGTATTATTTCGTTATTTTATCCTTCTGACGAGGGAACAGATATTAATCCAGAGTATTTGATGAACTTGGGTTGGATAAATACCACTGTTCAGGACGAGCCAGAAACAATAGTGCCAGCTAAACAAGAAATTGGAGGCGATCCATTTTTTGAAGAGCTGTCAGATAATTTCACTACCACACAAGGTTCACTCTTTGATTTATCTCCTGAATCAGAGTCATATAGCTTACAAACAGAACTGCCTTTCTACGAAACAGATATGGCAATGGAAATAAGTGATTTAGTAGTAGAACCTGTGGAAACTATTTTTGACTCTACAGGCGCAGTGAATGACTTTACTGTACCTTCGGATGAAACTTCTCAAACGCCCTTATTTGGAGAGGTAATCGGTGATTTGGACTTGATTATGCCTATCGAACAGATTGCTGCTGTACATGACGTGGAAACGCCAGTATCTTTGTCTGACAAAATTGTATTTTCTAAAGTAGCTTTTGTAGGTCAGGAAATTCCTGATGGCTTTGGCGCATTACTACTCAGCGCTATTGAAATGGAGGAAGTAGGTAAAGTGGAGGAAATGGGAATCAATATTGACATTGAACATCCTTTCATCCAAGATTTGATTGTTAAATTGTACGCACCTTCTGGCGCATCCACAATCTTACATAATAGAGAAGGCGTTTTGGACGATAGTATCCGAGACATCAAGCGCTGGTACGGAAAAGAATATTTTGCAACCTTTTATGGGGAATCTATTGAGGGCAACTGGACTTTGGAAATTTCTGATAACTCCAAGCGAGATATTGGGAAATTAAATCAATGGAGCCTCTATTTATTGCCACAAAGAGAAGGACAAACTTCTATTTTTGTGAACAATCCTCTTATCGTAGAGCCTGAAAGTGAGACCAATTTCAGTGCAGGAGAGGAATCGCTGAAGGAGAATGAAGTTTTTGGACATTTTCCTAGACTGATGGGTGAAAACTTACAACGCCAAGATATTTTGGTGGACGAAGCGATTCCAGATAACACAGGAGCACTCGTTAGTCGCGCTAAATTCGTGAGTAACAAACGAGTGGAGCAACTAGACTTAGCTATTGATATTCAGCATCCTTGTGTTGGAGACTTGATTGTAAATTTGATTGCACCATCCGGTAAAGCACTCACGGTCCACAACCGAGAAGGAGGCTACACAGAAAATTTGACTCGATACTATGGGCAAGAATTTTTTGAAGTATTTCAAGGTGAGCCAGTAGCTGGCGATTGGCGTTTAGAAGTGTTCGACAAAGCAATTACGGATGTAGGACGCTTAAAATCTTGGAGCATTGGTATTTTGACGGGAGACGTGGAAATACCTGCTGAGAAAATTATACTAGAACCTGTGGAGGAAAACACTGCTACCAATTACGTAACCAACACGCCTGGCGTTATGCGCGGTGCAGATGTGTTGATTTCGGAACTTCGGGTGGACATGATTATTCCAGACGATGAAAATAATCCATTAATTACTTCGATTGCGATGCCCCAAACTGGGCTAGTGAAGAACTTGGGATTATTTGTGGATATTGAGCATCCTTTTTGCACAGATTTGAAAATTATTTTGGAAGCACCTTCTGGAAATACAGCTATTGTGTACGACCGTGAGGGTGGATTTTCCAATAATATGATTCATTACTACAACGATGAGTATTTTCCAGAGCTTCTTGGCGAATCCATTGAAGGCAACTGGACGTTGAAAGTGTACGATTTTTCTCCTGCTTATTCAGGAAAGTTGAACGCTTGGAAGTTGTATCTATTTCCAGCATAAATAGCGTTCGTTAGGCAGTTGGTTTTTAATGATTTGGTCTTTAGTAGGTTGATGCTTTTGTGCCATTCCTAACAGCTCAAGACCAAAACAAATTACCGACTGCCTAATATTCATAATCTGCGGTTCTTGGTTTGGAAGCTTAGCAACTTAGGTTGGTAAATGTTCAAACCAAGGATTGTTAGAATGGCGAGAGATTCACAAACAACAAACACAGGTACAAGAAGTATTTTTGCTACACCTATTCCTATTACTTCTTTAATATCTCACATTCCCTTTTGGTGTTCCGTCATTCTATTAGTTTAGTCTTTCAAAACATTGTTCAATCGGAAAATAATCTAATTCGTTTCGGAAAAATCTTTCCCAATCAGCCCTATTTTGAAGGCATTGTTGTTTAAGTTAATCATTAGTTTCCATATTGATTTTAATTACCAAATCTTCTTTCCATTTTTCGATTCTTCTTTCTTGCAAAAAAATAACTGAAATGTAGTAAAAAATGAAAAAAATTAGTTGCCTCAAACAACGAAAAAATTAGCACCTTGTCCCTGAAAAACCAGTAACTTTGCATTCCTATATGCAATAAGGTTCTGTCTGTACTAAAAAGCAAGCCACACATTAAAACGCTAAGACTTAAAGTGGGGAGCGTTTAGCGCAGATTATCGGAATTTAAAACACATTTACACATGTTACAAACAAATGCGGCGCTGTTGTCAAAGCGCGTAATTGAGATGGCGGAATCGGAGACCCTGAAAATGGCGAGAATTGCTCGTGAATTAAAAGCACAAGGTCACGATGTTATTAATTTAAGTTTAGGAGAACCTGATTTTGATACGCCTATTCACATTAAAGAGGCAGCAAAAAAAGCACTGGACGAGGGTTTTACCAAATATACACCCGTTTCTGGCACACCAGATTTATTGCAGGCAATTCAAACCAAATTCAAACGGGATAATCAATTGCATTTTGAAACCAATCAGATTGTGGTATCAAATGGTGCAAAGCAATCTATCTACAATATTTGTCAGGCATTACTCAATGCTGGCGATGAGGTAATTGTACTGGCTCCTTATTGGGTTTCGTATTCAGAAATCGTAAAAATGTCAGAAGGTGTGCCTGTAATTTTAACGGCGAGCATTGAGACCGATTTCAAAGTATCAGTAGAAAAAATAGCAGCCGCCATTACAGACCGCACAAAAATGTTGCTTTTTTCTTCTCCTTGCAATCCAACGGGTTCTGTGTATTCGCGCGAAGAGTTGAAACAAATTGCACAGTTGATTAGCCAACATCCAAACATCATCATTGTTTCAGATGAGATTTATGAGTACATCAACTTTGAAGGTGACCATGTGAGTATTGGTGCTTTTGAGGAAGTCAAAAATCAAACGGCTACCGTGAATGGCTTTTCCAAAGGATTTTCCATGACTGGCTGGCGTTTAGGCTACATAGGTGCGCCAAAGTGGTTGGCGGATGCGTGTAGCAAAATTCAAGGGCAAGTCACATCGGGTGCAACCTCATTTGGACAGAAAGCCGCTGCTTATGCTTTACTTGCCGAAATGAAGCCTACTTACGAAATGCGAGAAGCATTTTTGAAACGCAGAGATATGGTGCGTGACTTGTTGAGCGAAATTCCTGGCTTCAAGGTCAATAATCCGAAAGGCGCGTTTTATATTTTTCCAGATGTAAGTGCTTATTTTGGTAAGAGCAACGGAGTGACCACCTTGCATTCTGTGGATGATTTTTGTGATTATATTTTAGTGAATACCTATGTGGCAGTCGTATCAGGCACAGCTTTTGGAGAACCCAATTGCTTCCGTTTATCCTACGCTGCCTCGGAAGTACAGTTGCAAAATGCTATTGCCAGAATTGCAGAAGCAATGAAGCAATTTAATTAGTCTTCAAGAGTTGGTCTTTTGCTGTTCGTCTTTGGGCGTTGGTTTTCAGAGTATATAGCACTTAAACGTCAATACTCAACCAGCCAGTTCCCAAAGACTAACTTAGTGGGGCAAACAGCTAATAGCAAATTGCGTAATGTCAGTTACTAACAGCTAAAGATAAAAAGATTGAACAAAATGAAAAAAATACAAATTGGCGCATGGCTGATAGGGTTACTAGTTGCCGCCTGCACACAGCAGCCCTCCACTTCTTTCCAACTTTTGTCTCCCGAAGAATCGGGCGTGCAATTTGCCAATACCATCACAGAAAATGATACCCTAAATATTTTAGTAAAAGAATTTGTCTATAACGGCGGTGGTGTCGCTGTTGGCGACTTGAATGGCGACGGGCTGGAAGATATTTTCTTTTCTGGTAATCAAGTGGACAATGCGCTGTACTTAAACAAAGGGAATTTGAAGTTCGAGGATGTTACCGCAGCAGCAGGAGTGAAAAAACAAAATGTGCTGTTTTGGTCGTCGGGTATTAATATTTTAGACCTCAATCTGGACGGTAAGTTAGATATTTACGTGTGTAACACTTTACATCCTAATCCAGAATTTCGACGTAACTTGTTGTACATCAATCAAGGAAATGATGCTAACCAAATTCCTATTTTCAAAGAAATGGCGAAAGCATATCGAATAGACGACCCTAGTCACAGTGCGCACGCACAATTTTTTGACTATGACAATGACGGCGATTTAGATTTGTTTGTGGGTGTAAACTGGATTGAACGCGAGTATCCCAATCAATTTGTTAATTTGAATACAGACGGCACAGCTCCGAATCGAGATTTGCTGTTTCAAAATAACTGGAATGATTCACTTGGACATCCTGTTTTCACTGACATTTCCCTATCCGCAGGTTTGGTGCATGATGGTTATAGCCATAGCTCCTTAATAGTGGACTTTAACGAGGACGGTTGGCAAGATATTTATGTAGCTAACGATTATCAAAGCAACGACCTCGTGTATATCAATAACCAAAATGGGACGTTCACCAATCAGGCAGGAAAAATATTTAAGCATTTTTCGCTCTCCGCAATGGGAAGTGACGTAGCAGACATCAATAACGATGGCGCTGCTGACTTTTTTTACCTCCGAAATGCAACCCTATTACAACAAACGTAAAAAACTTTTTCAAGGCGGCAGCAGCTACCAAAGCCAAGTGCTAACCGAACAATTCAAGTACGAATACCAATACCCACGCAATACTTTACAACTTCAATTAGGAAAACATCCCGAAACAGGACTACCTATTTTCGCAGATATAGGCATGTACGCCAAAGTGCAGGAAACGGATTGGAGTTGGAGTAACTTGTTTGCCGATTATGATAATGATGGATGGAAAGATTTTATATGTTGCTAACCGGCTTTCCACGCGATGTGACTGACCGAGATTTTTCTGATTTTCGTGCTGTTGCCAGCAATTTAGTCAATCCACAAGAACTTATTGCAGCTATTCCTGCCGTAAAATCTCCCAACTTTTTATTCAAAATCGTGGTGACTTAACTTTTGAGAATGTGACATCAGTTTGGGGGTTACAATATCCATCTTTTTCCAATGGCGCTGCTTACGCGGATTTAGATAACGATGGCGACTTAGACTTAATCACCAACAACATCAATGACCCCGCTTTCATTTTGAAAATAATACCAATCCACTCCAAAAAAATCAACAATCACAATTTCCTAAGAATCAAATTACAAGGCACACCTAAATCCTGATGCAGTTGGTGCATTTGTCACGCTATACCATGAAGGGCAAATGCAGCGCAACTATTTACTTTCTGGACGCGGCTACCTTTCTAAATCCGAAAATACCTTACATTTTGGACTTGGGAGTATTATTAAAATTGACTCTTTCATCGTCACTTGGGCAGACGGACAGGAAACTTTTTTTGAACAAATAGCTGCTAATCAAGTAATTGATGTAGCTTATCAAACGGCTGTAAAACGCAATCGAAAATTAATGCCTGCTTCCCAACCATTGTTCAGGAATAGTGCTGCTGCTGTGGATTTATTGCACAAGGACGAAGAAGTGGACTTTGCAGATTTTAATTTTCAGCGCACGTTGCCACATAAGTTTTCCCAGTACGGACCGTCCATCGCAGTAGCCGATGTGACGGGGGACGGGTTAGAAGATATCTTTTTGGGTGGCAGTGGTACGTTTATGGCGACTTGGTTTATACAGCAAACCAACGGAACATTTGTGGCGCAAAAAGTAAACTACAAATCACATCCTCAACTTTGGCAAGAAGATGCAGGTAGTTTGCTGTTTGATGCCGATTCAGATGGCGATAATGACCTTTATATCGCTAGAGGTGGTGGACAATTTATTGCTGGTGATTCGCTTTATCAAGATGTATTATTGCTTAATGATGGGAAAGGCAACTTTAATTTTGCGCCTAACGCCCTGCCCAAACTACTTGCCAATGCTTCATGTGTGAAGGCAGCAGACTTTGATGGCGATGGTGATTTGGATTTGTTCGTGGGTAGTCGGGTGCTGCCTTTTGCGTTTCCATACCCTGATAAAAGCTATTTATTGAGGAACGACAGCAACAATGGGCAAGTGCGATTTACAGATGTGACCGATACAGTTTGCCCTGAATTACAAGAACCAGGCATGGTAAGCGATGCGCTTTGGACGGATTTTAACAACGATAATCTTCCTGATTTGCTGCTGGCTTGTGAATGGATGCCACTCAAAATATTTGAAAACCAAGCCGGGAAACTAAAAGAAATTACGGCTACTAGCGGTTTGGAGAATTATTTAGGATGGTGGAATAGTTTGGCTGCGGCTGACTTTGACCAAGATGGCGATATGGACTATGTGGCTGGTAATTTTGGAGAAAATCTTTATTATCAATGTACTTCCGAACAACCTATCCGAGTTTACGGAAAAGATTGGGATAAAAATGGAATGATAGACCCCTTGATTTCTTGCTACTGGCAGGATTCTTTAGGCAAAAAGAGCGAGTACCTTTACCATCCAAGAGAAGACTTAATCAAGCAACTGACCGTAATTCGCAAAAAATACAATACCCATGGTCAATATGGCGAAGCAACAGTTCAGGAGATGTTCAGCAAGGAAGACCTTGCAGACGCACTGACCTTATCAGCGAATTGGATGAAAACTGCTGTAATAGAAAATTTAGGGAAAGGTAAATTTGTACTTCGAGCCTTACCCAAAGAAGCTCAATTGGCTCCAATTTATGGAATTTTACCTTACGATGCGGACGGTAATGGTACTTTGGATCTGCTGCTGGTTGGAAATGATTTTGGAATGGAAGTGCAACAGGGTAGGGCAGATGCTTTTTCAGGGTTGGTGCTGCTCAATGAAGGTGGTTTTTCTTTTAAACCGCTATCTTTAGCTAAAAGCCATTTCGCTGTGTTGGGCGATGCCAGAGGGTTGGTGAATGTAGCAACTGCCAATCAATCGCTGCTGATTGCTGTTCAAAACCGCGATTCGTTGCGAGTATTTGAGCGGAGTGTAAAAGTAGTGGTATCACATATTCCTCTGAAAAACAACGAAGTAAAAGCAAGATACTTTTTTCGCAATGGACAACAACATATAGAAGAATTTTATTGGGGAAGCGGTTTTTTGTCTCAAAAAGGTCGGCATATCGTTAAGCCAAGTGAGGTAGAAAAAATAGAATTATTAGATAGTAAAGGTAATGTGCAGCGAACGCTGTAAAAAAAGGATGACAAACTCTTCACTCCGATTACACAATTTGCTTTTTGTTATTCGCATACAAATGGCAAGATGCGCAAACTGAGTTTAATGTTTGTCATTCCCTTTTTTCTAAATTATTCATCACATTATCAATAACTTACAAAAGGCATCTGAAAATCGTGACTTTCATCCTCTACCACACGGAGAATAAAATCGGCTAAATCTGCCCTCCCAATTTGGGTGCTGGCATTCACACCTACCCAACCTACGCGATAAGTTCCCTTTGCCGCCTCGTCAGTTAGGCGTGGACCTCTCACAATGCTCCATGCCAAACCACTGTTTTTAAGAACTTTATGATGTTCAATAGCGTCATTCAACACTTTTGGAACAACAATTTTCATAATCGTTCTAATCAGATGGTCAGCGAATTTAGGTTGGTCTTTCTCTGGATAAGGCAACCCGCCTCCTGAAAGCGAGATAATTCTACGCACTTGATGTTTTTTCATAGCACTCACAATATGCTTTGTTCCATCCGTTTGTAGCCAAGCTGGCGAACCTTTGACATGTCCAAAGAGACTTACTACTACGTCCGTATCTTTAACCGTTTTTTCTACATCCAGCTCATTCAAAACGTCTCCTTTCACGATATAAAGATTGGGGTTTTTATGAAATATTTTATCTGGATTTCGTACCAAAGCCTTTACATTATAACCATTTGCAAGTGCGAGTTCTAAAAACTGTTGACCTGTTCTTCCTGATGCACCAAATAAAGCAATAGACTTCATTGTGATAAAATTGATTTTGCTTGAAAAAATTGATGTTCCAATCGTTCAAAAGCTACATACCCTCTAGCAATAGGTATTATTTTACTATCATCCATTAAAAAAACTGTTGGAAAACCTGTAACCCCTAACTGTTGAGAAAGTACAAATTCAGATTGCGCCAGTTTTGCGAATTTTTCCATTTGCATTTCAGCAATGAAATGACTGGCATCCAATCCAAATTCAGCAGCTAATTTACCATACTCCGAAAGATTCGCTGGCTCAATACCGTCATAATAAATAGCCTTTTGTAAGCGACTTGCAAAGGCAACACTTTGCTCGGGAAAATGCGTTTTGAAAACAGATAATGCAATAGTGGGTGGAAAGGAAGTAAAAAATCGCTTTACCATCCTTCAATACTCCTTGTAGAAAAGAAGTGCCAAACTGAACGCCTGTAGTTCGTTCCACTTCCTTGTAAGCCCAAGAAATATAGCTTGCCACCTCACCTATGGGTCCGATTCTGTCTTTGGTGACCATTCCGCCTGAAATGACTTCAAAGTCTAGTTCTGATTGGTATTTGTTGTGAAACTCCTGCATAGTAGGCGAAAAGCCGTAACACCAGCCACAAAGCGCGTCATAAACATAAATAATCTTCATCCGATTTGTATTTTGAGCTTGGCAATTTGCCCAAACCGTCAAAAATATAAAAACAGCAATAAGTTTTAATTGCTTAATCATTTTTGTACCTGCTGTATGACATAAGCTATCAAAAAATTTGATCTTTTTCATTTGGGTAATACTTTCAGCAAAATTGCTTAACTTTGTAGTAGGATACAAATAAT
Source organism: Saprospiraceae bacterium (assembly GCA_012031785.1). Taxonomy (GTDB): domain Bacteria; phylum Bacteroidota; class Bacteroidia; order Chitinophagales; family Saprospiraceae; genus JAAUTG01. The sequence continues at coordinate 10,990 of JAAUTG010000095.1, forward strand.
AGTGTACTAACCTTTTTGTAAGTATGAATCACGATATTATTAAACTTACTGCGCGCTGCCCCATTCGCACGACCCTTGAGATGATTGGGGGTAAATGGAAACTACTAATTTTATTTCAACTGGCAAAAGCACCTTTGCGCCTGTCTGAATTAAAAAGACAAATTCCAGACATCAGTGAAAAAATGCTTATTCAAGAACTTAAAAGTTTGGTAGAAAACCACTTAGTACAAAGAATAAACTTTGGAGAAGTGCCGCCAAGAGTGGAGTATGAACTCACAGAAAAGGGAAAGGCTGCTTTACCTTTGATTGAGGAAATGCGTAACTTCGCTATAAAATATGAAGCAGCAGAAAATTCATCTACCGAATAAGTCACGACGGGAACATTAATAAATTCAACCTTCGTAGAAAAACTGTAAAATAAGAACAACTCGATTTTAGAGAAGTCTAGTGGTTGTAGAAAACTTAACTTCGTATTAGGAATGGCTGTGACCCACATGCCTGACCATTAGCCAATCAGCTCAATTCATCTTTAATGATGGAGTATCATAACCATATTCACCAAGAATCTGTTGAGCAGTTTCAGAAAGCATAAAAGCCCTAAACTCCACAGCAGCAGCGTCTTGACTTAACACAACTAAACTTTGTGCAATAAGTTGATAGCTGGCTGGATCTACGTCTTTCCAGTAACCTGTTTGTTTCATTTTAGGTGCAAGCACGATAGACTTTGCGGTAATACCCACTTCTGCGGCTTTTGAGCGTACAAATTGATTAGTTTGTGAGATACTTTCTCCAAAAACCAGTTTTGAAAAAAGTTTCTCTTTCACCCATAGTAGGTCAAACACTCTAACGCAGCCACACCATAAGGTGCAGTTTCGGGGTTTGGAATCGCAATATATTTCACCACATCTGTATCCCAAATGCTTACATTCATTAAATTACTATCTATCAAAGTCCAAAATACCAATTTACCGTAGGCATAAACATCAGGTGGTAAAGCAGATTTACCTTGTTGATGCAAGGATTCTGGATATTTATTATCCGCCGATACGAACACATCGAAGGGCGCGCCTTCTCGTATTTGAGCAGTTAATTTCCCTGATGAACCAACCACCATTTGACAGGCAATGCCCGTTTGCTCCTGAAAAATTACAAGTAATTTTTCCATCACAAATTGAGCATTTGCCGCCGTAGCGATTCTCAATCCTTTTCGCTGTACTGGCGACTGACAAGCTGTAAAAAGCACTAAAAAATAGAAATACACGTACAATCATAACGCATTATATTAGTGAATGATATTACGCAGGTAGTCTTTAAGTTCTTCGTCCCACCAAAGACAAACCACCAAAGACAAATCACCAAAGACAAACTGCCAATTTGCTACTCTACCAAAAGCACACTACTCCCCAAAACGATATTATGCTGACTAATTTGTAACAGGTACCAACCTTTTGGCAACTGCCCAATTGAACATGCTACTCTAGTTGCACCAGCCTCCAACCATTCTTGTTGTTCATACTGAACTCTACCGAGTTGGTCAATCAGGCTGAGCGTCGTTTTACCAGTAGCTGGCAAGACAGTCTCGACCGAAAAATACGATTGAGCAGGATTAGGTGCTACGGAAACGATATATTCTAGGTTCTGATTGCTGCCAAATCCATCTTCTTGGTTGGGAATAGGAAAAGTAATCACGACATAAAAAGTGCAAATTTCTCTATGCCCACATTCGTCTGTAATCTCATAAACAATTTCAGAAATGCCTAATCCAAATACGCTTCCGCTTGGTAAACCTTTCACACGTTTTATTCTAAATCCAGTTTCGCAAACGCTAAACACTTTAGGCAAATCCCAATTCACACGAACGCTAAACTGACCAACTGGAAGCGTAAGGCGAATGTCTTCTGGACATTTTACTTCAAATTCCTTTACTTCTTTCACAATTTTTACCACAAACGAACAACGACCTTCTCGTTGGCAGTCATCATACACTCGATACGTAATTCGCCATTCTCCCACTTGAAGCATAGAGCCATTTTCAGGTCCCTCCAACTGTTCAATATTAAAAATCCCCTCCGAACAAGCAGGTGAGTTGATTTTAGGTAATTTCCAATCCACTAAGGCAAAGTCCGAAGTAGTATAAATAACCGTATCTTTCTTACAAATCAAATCTATGGGTTCTATGATTATATCTTCTTCTACCACCACTATCACCTCATCCATCAATGTATAATACTTCCCTTTGGTCGCCAATAGCGTCCTATCTTCTACACTATATCTTAAAATATACTTACCTGGCAAAGTGAATTTCGCACTCGTGTAACTCGCATTAGGATTACTAAATACCACATTTCCTCGCCCTTCTATTTTTTCCCAATTAGCATAAGTATTTAAAGTATCTAAACGATTCAACCCTAAGCCCTGAAGCATAACATCTTGATTAACAGTAGCTATTTTACTGCTGCCAGCCTCTATTGAATACCCTTGTCTTTACGAGCATAGGGCCAAGGCGCACCTTGAATACTTGGTAAAAATCGCCTGAACGCATCATATCTACCAATCCAATACTCTTCAGAATGCGCGTGAGCAAGGGTTGTACCGTGCATAATAATTTTTTGCCCTGAAAAGTCATTAAATGCAGCAAAAGTAGCACTTGTCGGCGTAACTTGGTCTTCGTAACTCACAAACGCAAGGACTGGACCTTTATAGCGTCTTGCAAAATAAACGGCATCATAATACTTTACAGCCTCTGAAATTTTATCATAATCATTACTTTGCTGTACTTTACTAAGGTAGTAAGGGAATCCACTCGCGACCCCATATTCTATACCCGTATGGTTGCAATGCGTAGGGTTACTCACTACCAATAAATCCACTCTATCGTCCAAACCTCCAGCCATAATAGCAAGTCCACCGCCTTGACTTACGCCAGTCAAAGCTAGTTCCCCATTAAAATCACTGCGCGAAAAAAGATAATCAATGCTCCTCAAGGCAGCCAGAACAGCGTAACGATAATAATTACTATAAGGATCAGTAAAATCATCAGGTTGATAAGCTTTCGGATCGCGCTGGTCGGGTTCAGTGTTGTGAATACTAATTGTCATTGCTATAACTCCCACCTGTTCCGTAATCAGTTCCGTGGGCTTCACCACTTCCTCTGTACTCCCAAAAGATGGTAATGTCAACACTGCACTGTAAGGACCAGCCATCTTAGGAACAGAAATAAAGCCATACACTTTGCGTTGATCCACCATGCCCAAGTTGATGCGATAGGTAGTAGAATAGTTGGTACTTGAATATTCACTTAATTTAGCAGCCAATGGCACAGTAGCCAACTCCTTTTTTGCCTCCTGCCAAAAATCATCAAAATCTTCTGGTGCTTCTTCTTTAACTTTAATATCAAAAGGGTCAAAAGTAGCACCAGCATAATTACTTACCCCATCTTTTGTTACCTTAAAGATAACACTTCCTGGTGCTTGATGAATAAAAAGAACGCTTCTTTTTACGCCAGCTTTCAACTGCAAAGTATCTGTCTTAATAACTGGAGTAAATTTATCATATCGTATCTCATAAGTTGCCACCCCACCAGTGCTAGAAAAAACATCAAAAGACATCCACTTCCCTATTTTGAAACGACTTGTGTTGTCATTTGTAGATACCAACAAAGTTTGCTGTGCTTGAACGGTAAAAATGGTCAGCAACCAACAAAAAAAAAGAAAAAAATACTTCATATTATGTTTTGTGTGTAAATTGTCGAATGAAAGTAATCAATTTCTTCTACAAAAATAAATAATAACTCGCAGAACAATCACACCAGTTAGCATAAGGTTTACTTAATGAGTAAACGGATAACATCTACACCAAAATTGACTTTATTTGTTGGACTCAACACCCAACTTATGTGATGCAGTTTGCTATTGGTATTTGGTTGTTTGCTTTTCCAAAAGGTTTTCTATTACTCACCTGAAGTGCCTACAAACTCAGGTAGTCCGAAAGAGTTGTATTTGGGTAAACGGTTAATAGCAAAAAGCAAATTATACATACAACACAATTAGCGAACATCAATAACGATACCTATGCTTCCACCACTGTTGAAGCCTTTGGCGAATACTTAATTCTTGCGAATTATTCTGTGGCTCAAAGAGAACTCGCCCTTCTAACGATTCGGGTAGGTAAGTCTGTTCCACAAAATTACCCTCAAAGTCATGTGCATATTGGTAATTCGCACCGTAAGACAACGACTTCATCAACAAAGTAGGCGCATTGCGAAGATGTAAGGGTACGGGCAAATGACCAGTTTGCTTCACCAAGTTTTGCGCTTGTTGGATAGCTAAATATGCGGAATTACTTTTAGGAGAAGTTGCTAAGTAAATGGTAGCTTCTGATAAAATAATCCTCGCTTCTGGCATCCCAATAGCTTGAACTGCTTGAAAACAAGTATTTGCCATCAACAAAGCGTTTGGATTAGCCAAACCAATATCTTCAGCAGCAACGATTAAGAGCCGACGCGCAATAAACTTAACATCCTCGCCACCTTCCAGCATCCTTGCCAACCAATAAACCGCTGCATTTGGATCACTACCTCTGATAGATTTGATGAACGCAGAAGCTATATCATAATGTTGCTCGCCAATTTTATCATAAATCGTAAGATGCTGTTGAATACTACGAGAAACTGCTACATTAGTGATGACAACATCAGGTCTTAATTGATTGATAACCAATTCTAAAGCATTTAATAATTTCCTTCCATCGCCTCCTGAAAATTGAATCAAAGCATCATATTCTTTTACTTCAATCTTCAGTTTCCGCAAATACTCATCCTGCTCTATGGCAGTATTTGCTAATTGTACCAATTCCTCATATTCCAAAGGCTTCAGTACATAAACCTGACAACGCGATAATAAAGCAGCAATCACCTCAAAGAAGGATTTTCAGTAGTAGCACCTATCAAAACAACAACTCCCTTTTCCACTGCCCCAAGTAAAGCATCCTGCTGCGCCTTACTAAACCTATGAATTTCATCAATAAAAAGAATAGGACTTGCTGCTCCAAAGGCACACAAATTTTCCGCCTTCTCAATAACATCCCTAATATCTTTTACCCCAGAGTTAATGGCACTGAGAGCATAAAACTGCCGATTTAACTGGTTTGCGATAACAATAGCTAACGTCGTCTTACCGACACCTGGCGGACCCCATAAAATAAAAGACGGCAACTGATTATTCAACACACTCTGCCGTAGCACAGCGTTCTGTCCCACCAAATGCTGCTGACCTATATATCCTTCCAAACTTTTTGGACGCATTCGTTCTGCTAATGGCTGCATAAACTCTATATTAATTACTTCTTGACATAAATTTACAAAACAAATACCTGATTGACGTTACTTAATTCACTTTTGCTATTCGCCCAGATACAACTATTCTGAATAACCTACTTATCTACGCTTTTCATGCAAGTAAAAGAAATTCTTTCAAAATGCAAATATTCAACGGCAAATAGCAAACTGACTAACCCTAATGGTAGTTCCAGACAGGATAAAAATAAGTTGATAATCAGTAATTTAAGTCGTCACTACATCCAAATTAAATTAGAGTAGAAAAAATAATTAAAAAAAGTTTGCCCAAAAGCTTGACAATCTAAAAAACGCACGTATCTTTGCGCTCGCTTTTAAACACAAGGGCAACTAGCCCTCAAAATTTAGAAGAAACAAGTTCATTGAAAGTGAGGGAGTAAGAGAGGAAGGTAAGGTTGTTTGGATGAGATATATAAATAAGTTAGAGGGGAATAGAGCTACTTAGAGTGGTATAATTT
>JAAUTG010000096.1 GCA_012031785.1 Saprospiraceae bacterium
GTGTAAGCTGAACCTCCCTTTGTATTTTCCCAGAAAATGTTGTTCGTTAGCGTATTGATGCCACCAGATGTATAAATGCCACCGCTGCCAGAATTGGCCTTGTTACGCCAAAACGTATTGTTGATTACCGTACTATTGCCACCTTCTGTATAAATCCCAGCGCCTTTGTTTGCTGTATTATCATACAATACGTTGTTAACTACTGTACTAGTAGATCCAACTAAATACATTCCTGCCCCACCGAGAAACGCTGAAAAGTTATTAAAAAAGGTGTTGCCAATCAGCGTATTGATACACCCATCTGAATCAAACCCAGCGCCATAATCTGCATTATTATAAGAGAACTCATTGTCAATCAATATATTTGTACACTGAGAGGTACGTATCCCCGCACCAGACCCATCCTGGACATTATTACCTGACACGACATTGTTAATAAACGTGTTAGTACAATGAGATGCCAGAATTCCAGCGCCAAAGCCTGGATATGCCGAATTGTTAGATATAGTATTATTAATCAGCATGTTAGTGCCATTAAATAAACCAATCCCACCACCACTACCAAGTCTTGCGCCGTTACCTGACACGGTGTTGCCAGTGAGCGTATTAGTACCATTAACAATACGAATCCCGGTTGACCCGCCAAATTTTGATTCATTACTAGATACATTATTGTTGGACAATTTGTTGGTACCGTTAACAATATAAACCCCAGCACCACTATTGTAGCTTATGGAATTCCCATTTACCATCACAGCACCATTTCCATCACAAAAACCTGATTTAATAGTAAAGCCATCAATCGTTACCCCTATACCACCGCTGCTTGGTGCAGAGGCAACCACCACATGAAAACAGTTGTCGTAATAATCGAGATTACCAATTTCACCGCTTAACGTAGTCTTATTAATAGTAATATTACGCTGCGATAAATTCGTTTCAGTACCTGCAAAGCCGCCGTATAGGTTTACCCCATCTTTAATATAAAAGGTTAAACTTCTCGGGTCGAGCGGTAAAGAATTACCAAAAAGGTCTTGTGTAGGTTTATAAGTTCCTGCACCTACCCAAACGGTATCGCCTATTGCTGAAGCATTTATCATGGCTTGCAGGTTACCACTCGCATTTGCCCAAGATGAGCCGTCACCTGTACCCCTGGCTGAAGTCCTAACATAACGAATAGTCTGTGCTTCTAGCTTAACACTTCCCAAAAGAATAAACAACACAAGACACCCTTGAAAGGAAAAAAAACTCCATTTTTTAAAATTTACTTTCTTCATAAGCTCTAATGTTTAAAAATTGTTTAAGTTAATAGACTGTATGAACATGGTCAGTAAAATTTATCAATGGTTATTTTGGTTATTATATTTTGTCCTAGTTTCATAACGTTTGGCTTGCTGCCGTGCCGCCGTGCGTTGGGTTTGCGGGCTGGCTGTTCGGCGGCATGGACAGCAAGCCTTTGTTGGAAGCATTTTATCACTTATTGGGCGATACCAATAATCATTACTGGAATATCTATGTCAGAAACTCCACGTTTTTCTAAATCCCACACAAACTATTCAAAGTAGGAAACACCAGTACTCATGTGTTCGGCAAGTTCTTTCACTGGCACAACTTCAATACCTGCGATTATATGCCCAAGTTTTTTAAAAATGGTCATTTTGGCACATACATTATAGACCATGAAAGAATACTTACCAAACTGAACTTCTACTCCAAGTTGGTTTTTCACAAAATCCATATCCCTGAATGGGTATACTTTTTTTTGAAACGGGCTTTTATATCCATCAATATAATGTGACGAACTGTAATCACACGTTTCTTTTACGTTTTTCCAACCAAGTGGGAAAAGTTCATTCTTGAAAGCCTTGTTCAAATCAACGGGGCTGTAAAGAACTTTACCCGTCATGGTTTTTTCTTTACTAATTTTGGTTTTGTAAACCTCTGCATCAATATTTTGAATGGCGGATTTCAATTCTTCAAGTTCACTTGAAAAATTTTCTTGTACAAAATCAGTTCCGCCATTGAAAGAGTATATTCCAACAATTCTCATAATTCAAAAAGTGTATTGGGTTTAGTTCCATTTTGTTCCCTCCATTGGTTGGGAATTTTTGCAACTTTATCATTTGTAGATGGAACGTGAATTGGTTTATTTATTGGTCGTATTTTTAAAGTGCCTTCTTTCAAATCATTTATCCTACTTTCAGCAACAGTACAATAGGCTTGCTCTTTCTCAATACCAACGGAGTTCCTTTCGTTTTTAGTGCTGCTATCAATGTAGAACCAACACCTGCAAACGGGTCAAGAACCCAACTATTTTTTTCAGTTAGGGCAAGTACACACCTTTCAACAAGTTCAATTGGAAATTGGCATGGGTGTTCCGTTTTTTCAGGGTGATTAGATTTTACATTAGGTATATTCCACATTTCATTTTCCCAATCTTGCAAAACAATCTCCCATATGTCTGACGGGTTTTTACCCAAAGGATTACCCGATGGCAAACCTTTTTTATCTCCTTTGAAATGCAATTTACCAGGGTATTTAGAAGGTACTCGAACGTCGTCAAGATTGAATATATAATCATCAGTTTTTGTAAACCAAAGAATGGTTTCATACCTACCTGAAAACCGGTTACTTGCGTGAAGTCCATGCCCAAAATGCCAAATAATTCTATTCCTTAATTTTAACCCAAATTCTTTGAAAATCTGATAGTAGTAAATATCGAGGGGAAACACTTCTCCTTTGTCAACGTAGTTTCCTACTTGCCAACAAATACTCCCCTTGCCCGATAATACTCTTACCAACTCGGGAAATAATATCTTTTTGTGTGCTTAAATATTGATTCGATAGATTGTTTAACTTCGTATGACTTTCCTACGTTGTAAGGAGGCGAAGTAACAATTAAATTAAATTTTCCACTCTCAAACCCTTCAAGGGTTTGTTTAGATTCACCACAAATCACTTTTTGATTGATATGCAGATGAAATATATTCAAATAGCGGCTCTTTTACTTCCATATTCATGTTTTCTCGTAAAAGTACAACTTTTTGTTTGTTTTTTAATTTTTTACTTTTTTTTGCTTTCAACTTATGTATTACCGCAACACTATTAAAATTTATTGCGGCAATATCCGTATTGTCAGCAACTTATAATATTACACCTATTCTATCAAAAATCCAATTTTTTTTCCCAAAAAAATCAATTACTTTACCAAATATTCAAGTCATCCAAAGGCGCTTTTTAGGATACTCCAACTTTTTTAGGAACGAAAAAGCAGCAGATGTAAAAATACATAACTGTATGCAAATCAGTAGATTTGCGCCATAGGATGTTGGATGGAAACATCCGTCACGAACGGGGCATATACAGTTCATAAGCATCCACTTCTTAAAATCTCAACACGTTCCCTTGCTTAAATCTCAACTTGATTTTACGAATATTGTTAATGTCCTCAATTGGATTACCTTCTAAGGCAAGAAAGCTAGCCTCATATCCCGAATTTAGTACACCGATTTTACGTTTAGGAAAAATAGTTTTAGGAGTTGTTTCTGTCCATATCTTCAGCAAATTTAGATTATCCAGAACTCCCATTTTTTGAAGATAAAGCAATTCATCTAGTGAACTATCCATTGGATTGTCGCTACCAATCGCAAGTGGCACCCCAGCTTTGTGCAATCGCTTTATATTTTCCTTGTAGGTATTTAGTACTGGAGACAAAAGCGATTTAGGTACAATCGAAGGTGGAGCAGTTTCGGCTAAAGAACAGGTAGTAATTACAACGATTTTTCTTCGAGCCGCTTTCTTTACATCCTTCATTGCAATTGGCAGGGTGTCAATAGGCAGATGGGCAATTTCATCTACCCCAGCTATAATAGCATTATGGAAATCGGCTGTGTTGGAAACATGGGTTGATACCCGAAAGCCGGCGTTGTGTGAAATATTGACAATGACAGGTAGAAGAGCAGGGGTCTAAATTCCCTTTTAGTAAAATTTCTCTTGTATGGTCATTTTTTCGTTTTTCGTACTCATCCGAAAATAGTAGGAAAGTCTTAATGAAATCAGGCTTTTGTTGAAGAATAACGGGCCATTTTTGCTTTAGGTCGGCTTCAGAATCTATAGTGAAGTAACGATGATCCTTTAATGTTGCTTTGGTGTAGCCGGGAAAATATCCTTGCCGAAGCAAAATCTCATTAACCAGAAAACTCGGATGTCCGCCTGTGGCGGTGAGTGACCCTTGAGCAAATGAAACATCCAGTCCGTCAGGTCGGTTTAAGTAAAGTGTTTGCTTAGCAGTGTCACTCATCGGTAAGTTACCTTGTATCTTGACATAAAAAATACCATCTGCTAAATAATGCTGTATGGCTTTTCTGTCTCGTTCCTCTACACCTGTTCCAATGTTGTGGTTGTGTGCCTCGGCAAAGGGAGGTACAATATATAAGTTAGTCAGGTTAATTGTAGTGTCAATGTATGATGGTTTTCTTTTCGTGAAGTAGCCATCGACGCTGTAAACAACCTTTGACTCAAAGCCCTTTCCATTAAACCACTGCCCATTTGTAAAAGCAATGTTTGAAGTCTTTCGTTGTTGTGCTTGCAGTTTATCGAATTTCACGAGTGTAAGAACGAACAGTAGCAAAGCTGTGGTAAGTGTAATTTTTATGAAGTTTCTCATTGTATGAATCGTTTAAGTATGTTATGAAGTTTGTTTTTAAAAGTAACATTAAATAACAGATAAATCTTTCCAGCCGTTCAGAAATTCCGAACTAATTGAAGTGAATTTAAGTAGTTCCGCACCTCACCAAGCCAATGTACGTGGTTGCACACAACGCCGCTGTGGCAGTATAGGTAGCTACACTGTGTTGGTGGCAGTTTTGCTGTCTGCAAAAAAGTCTTGTCGCTTAGTTTGAGCAAATATTACTAGCGTGGCGGGCAATCATTAGCCATTTCCCATCCTTTTGCATCCATACGTTAGTAAAACGTCTTTTAATTGGCTGGCTGGTTTCATACGAACTGTCTTTTGGAGCTGTCTTAGGGACTATCAATTCATTGCCCATCACAACAATGACGGAATCATGTATTAGTATTTTCTCAATATTTCGTTCAAACTTTGAATAGGTCAATACGCCACTTTGGATTAGACCTGTGGCTGCATCCTGTACTACGTTGAAAGGATTGTTGACGGTGTGGTCCGAAGCCCAGTTGTTTTTCATTTCGGCAACCTTGCCATTCATAAGATACTCGACTTGTTCTGCTTCCAATCTTCGTATTTCGACTTCTGCATTGTTAGGTGAACTTTGAGCGTACCCAGCTGTCAATTGTAACAACAAAAGAATTAAACCATTTAAGGCAACATATATATGTTTCATACTGCTAAATTTTAAAAGTTAAAAACGCATTACCAACAAAATTGCCGTAAAAGTTATATACTAACGCAATACTATTAAAATTTATTGCGGCAATATCCGTATTGTCAGCATCCAGACCATATTAAAATTTTGAAACACCCCAAAAATGAAAAAGTTAGACCTTGAAAATCAAGCACCTGTGCCTTGTTTTTACATACTTAAACGTTTATAACCGTTACAAACGTTTAAAAACATGTCGGGAAATTAAATTTGGTTTCAAGTAATAATTCTTTGTAACATAATGCGACTATTAGCTAATAAGAGCCAAGCCGGAGCAGATGCTACGGTTCGCTCATAGTCTTTGGTTATTCTGCGGAAGAAATTTGTCCAAGCCAAGCTTCTTTCTACCACCCATCGCTTGGGTGCAACAACAAATTTCTTCCCTTGATTTTCTGTTTGACTCGTACTACTGCCCTTATCCAAACGGCTTGCTTTTTCAAACTACCCTTTTTGTGTTGCGCCTTGTGCAAAAACACCATTTAGTGGCTGGGATGCTCTTCTTTTGTCCCAAGTCGTTCGGTTTTTGCTTCGCTTATGAGTTGTTTAATATCGTCAATTTCAAAGTCCGCCATGGACTTTAATTTTTATGTGCCTTAACAGTTTGCCTGTTCCTTTGAGTAGTTTTTTTTGGTCGGGCAGGTTTGCGCCACGATAAAAGCCAAGATTTACGCTGTCCTTGAATGGGGCAACGTAAATGATTAGGTCTTTATCCGCTCGGCTTTCTCCCGTGCCGTAAGAGAAGTTCTTCCAACCTTCAAAAAGGATTTCTTCTGTCTCGGGTAAAAGTTCCAACGCTATTTTTCTTAGTTCCAAGCAAACTTCTTGAACTTTTGGGTCATACGATTTTAAAAATTCTTCTATGGTCATTGTACAGTTGGTTTGATTATGAATTTGGGAGCAACAAATGCCGATAAAGTCCACCCGATCAGGAGATTTAGTCCTGCACCCAAAGCATAAATTGCGGGAACTCCCCACCAATTCATCATTGTCCGTAGATAGCTGTTACTGCAAGCACTCCGCTAATAACAATAATTGTCAAACGTTTTTGGTTTGGCAGTCCAACGGTCAGCATAAGCAAGGTCGTCAGTAACAAAGCTACCAAAAGTTGAGTTAAAATTTCTCTGATGAAGTAGCTGCCCACATTGTAATAATCAACAGGTTTGGTAATTATCCAAGAGAAAGTTTTGTCAGTCGTCAGCGTGCTGATTTTGTTTACAAATTGCTCGTCATACTGCTCTGTTGTCAAAATATTGGGAGGCAGTTCAACGAGATTTGGTATCTGAAAGCTCTCGGTCTGCTTGTTTGTCTGCGAAGTAATAGTTTGTGCTGTCGGTACACCCCAAGGAAATATTTGTGTTACTCCGCTCCAAAGAAAAAGCAGCACAGTTGATACGATTGTCGAGATGATTATTTTTTTTTGTCATTGTATTTGTTTCTTATGTTGGTTCATTGTCAATTGGTCGGGTCGTTACACTTGCTATTAAAGGTTTGGGGCTTCACAAAGGCGGGTTTTGAAAGCACCCAACTACCGCTAACACAAAAGTAAATAAAAAGCATAAAACCACCAAATAGCACTTTCACGCTGCTTTTCACCAAGCCGCTGTTAGCAGCAGTATTTTTATCTACAATGGTCTTTTGGGTCGAGGTTTAGTATTGTCATTTATGATTTGAATGGTCTTTTGAATTTGTCTATCTATGTCTTTTATTTTGTTTACAGAATGAATTAGGTCATTAGCCATGACTTAGCTTGTGCTGATGTCCTTATCACAAACCACAAAAAGGACATTAGCTGGCATATCGAGCAGTTTCACCGTGAATTTAAACGAAGGTGCGCCTCAAATTTCGGACAATATAGCGTGGACATTGGAAGTTTATGAGCGGATAAAAAATATTCGTCCAAATTTGAAGGAGCATAATGCTAATTAAATTACATAGTTTTAGTGAGTACAAAATTTAGGAATAGAAGCAACTTGGAAGTTTTTAATACAATTTTTACATCAAGAATTTGCTATTACTTCAACATAAGTGAGTGTAAAAACAACATTAATTATGAAATTAAACTCAATTACTATCATTATTTTGATAATTATTGCCAGTTGTAACCAAAAGACGAAAACTTCTGATTTATACAATTACAATTTATCTAAAATTGGAGAGTATCCAATTCAATTTTCATACCAAGATAAAGTGAGAATCATACAGTATAACCCTTTTGGTTATCCTGATTATGTTTTTTCCATTTCAAAAACAGGAGAACATTACTTAAAAAGAATTAAAAGTTGTATATGATTTAGACCCAGATTCTTTCTTTTGTCAAGGAATTATTGTAAACAAATCTATTTTTCAAGCAAATGGGACCATATCGTAACAATTTGTAATAGGGTATTTTCGGAAAAAAGTAATCATTTCAGTAATGACGGTCCGAACTGGATTTTGGAGGCATATATTAATCAGAATTACCACACTGCGGAAGGGACTTTTTGTAACTCTATGAGTTGGATAAATGACTTGTTTAGCTTGTATCCTAGTAAGGAAGTTGAATTAAGACCTTTAGAATGTGAATGAGGGTTTAGTCAACCACTTTCGAGCGAACGAATGTAAGCAGCTACAAGGACAAAGTAGTACGACTAGGATGCGGATGGCAATATCGTGACTTTGGAGCGCAAAGGCTTAGTCAACAGGAGCGGACAACGGATTGATATGTTGGATTACAGCTACTTCAATGGTCGCTTGTACGAGATAGAAGAAAGTTGGAGTGGGTTGTTAGGCTTTAAAACTTTGGCTACCAGTGATGTAGCCCAGTGCGACTACGACAATAACGGCAATATGACCAGCGATGGGCATAAGGGTTCTTTTTTAATGATTAATCTTTGAATCATGAATTTGAAAAACATATTAGTTCTTTCAATGGCGCTGATCATTTACGCCTGCTATGTACCAGATAAGCCAGTGATGTATCAATTAAGTGAACAGGAGCAAGCAAGGGTAGATTCGTTAAAATTGATTCAATGTGATATTATTTTAACATACTTACGAAAAAGTAACTTGGATACTGTAAAGCAAACAATCCAGATACCAAATACCTTTCAAGAAAGCCTTTGCCAATTGGACACGTTAATAAATAAGGATATGAAAGAGTGGATTAAGTGTTTACCTGATCAATATTTTAATACTTATGTGCATCGTGGTCTTGGAATGTATTTTAGAAATAAATGGAATTTATGGGGAAATTCTGTATTAGCTGAAGAGTTTTGCAATATGGGAATTACCCACCCAGATGATATGTCCTCAATTATTTTAATTAGCTATCAGAGACTACTTAAAGGAGATTCTTTAAGGTTACAAGAGCAAATAAAGTATCATCAAGATTTTTGGGCTGATAAAGCGTGGTAAATACTGCAAAACAACATTTATTGCTATCGAAGTTTTTTAGATGATAAAGCATTTGGTAAAGAATCACCTTGAAGATGAATACGACTTTACAAAATGGGAATTGTACCGATTAAATTTAATATGGAGTGATAAGTCGTTTTAGATGGATACCTTATGAGGAATAAACTGCCTCTCCTTCAACTGCCAACAATTGTGTTTGTTATAACTAGAATTACGACAACATCAATTTTTTATGAATAAACACCAAGCAGTACCTATTACTTCTAAACTCCCTCACACGCAGCCTAGTATTTTTTCTACTATGACTGCTTTGGCACAGCAATACCAAGCCATTAACCTCGCGCAGGGGTTCCCTAATTTTTCTCCGCCTTCTAAGCTGATAGAGCTGGTAAATCACTACATGCACCAAAGCTATCAGTACCATCAGTATTCACCCGTAGCGGGCGTAATGGCATTGAGGGAAAAATAGCTGAAAAAGTCAATCTTTTGTATGGCGCATCAGTGCATCCAGCTTCCGAGATTACTATTACAGCGGGTGGTTCAGAGGCTTTGTATTCCATATTGACCGCTTTAGTTCATCCACGAGACGAGGTAATTGTGATAGAACCAGCTTTTGATTGTTATAAGCCAATTATCACGTTAAGCGGTGGTATTCCTGTGGTGTATCGCTTAGAAAAACCAAGTTTTCGCATAGACTGGGAAGCGTTTGCACAATTGATTTCTCCAAGAACGCGCCTCATTCTTCTTAACACCCCGCATAACCCTACTGCCACTATTTTTAGTGCTGCGGACTGGGCAGCATTAGCACGAATTGTGGAGGGCACAAATATTTTGATTGTAAGCGATGAAGTTTATGAACATTTGGTGTTTGATGGTCAGTCGCACTTGAGTTTGTTGTCCTATCCCGATCTTTTTCAGCGTGGTGTTGCGGTTTTTTCTTTTGGGAAGACTTATCATGGCACAGGCTGGCGTATGGGATATGCCGTAGCTCCTAGTTATTTGACGCATGAAATACAAAAAGTACATCAATATAATGTCTTTGCAGTTCCCACTTTTTTGCAGTACGCAATTAGCGATTTCATAGAAGACCGGGCAGCCTATCTGTCGTTAGCTGATTTTTATCAAGAAAAGCGCGATTTTTTTGAACGTGCTATGGCTCAAAGTCGTTTTCGATTGTTTCCATCGCAAGGTTCTTACTTTCAGTTGGCAGATTATAGCCAGATTAGCCAATCGTCGGATGTTGATTTTGTGAAACAACTTACGAAAGTGCATGGTGTGGCGGCTATTCCAGTTTCTGTGTTTTACAACAACGGACAGCAAGACCAGCTCATTCGATTTTGTTTTGCAAAAACTACTGATATTCTTGAACAAGCTGCTGAAAAATTATGCAAGATTTAACGGTTACTTTTATACAAGCGCACCTGCATTGGGAAGATGTGGATGCTAATTTGGAAGCGTTTACAGAGAAATTAAGCGCGCTGCCACCTTCAGATTTGGTGGTGTTGCCAGAAATGTTTAGCACTGGATTCAGTATGAATGCAGCAAATTTGGCAGAACCAATGGATGGGAAAAGTATGATGTGGATGGCAGCCCAAGCCCAACGCTTAAATGCAGTGGTGACAGGAAGTTTAATTTTACGAGAAGGGACGCATTATTTCAATCGTTTGATATGGATGCAACCCGATGGTGAATATCAGATTTACGACAAACGCCACTTGTTTAGTATGGCAGAAGAACACCGTACTTACACGGCAGGAAAAACAAAATTGATAGCTACACTAAAAAATTGGCGGGTTTGTCCCTTGATTTGTTATGATTTGCGCTTTCCAGTATGGTCCAGAAACGTGACACATTACGATATGCTGTTATATGTTGCGAATTGGCCCGTCACGCGCAGTTTTCACTGGAAAGCCTTGCTTCAAGCAAGAGCTATTGAAAACCAAGCCTATACGTTAGGCGTTAACCGTGTTGGAAAAGATGGCAACGGCTATTATTATACTGGAGATTCTACGCTTATCGGACCGGCTGGCGAAATTTGTGAGCAAACTGCTGATGTGGAAGCAGTGGTGACACGCACACTTTCTGCAAGTCATTTGGAATACGTGCGAAAAAAATTGCCTTTTTTGGCAGATGGCGATGTGTTTGAGATTTTTAGTAAGGAGTAATAAATGAAGCATCAATCTACTTTCGCAAAAATTGATTATCAAATAATGGACCAATAGCTGTCCTATAATTTGCTTTTTGTCCAAATACAACTATTTTCGACCTCAATTTACAAGTGCGTCATGCAAGCAGGAGAAAACCTTTTAAAAAGCAAACACATACATAAATGCAAACTTCAAAGTGCATAATATTGGGTTATATAGTTTTTTAAATTATGTATGTAACCAAACAAAATACAATTAATTATATCGCTTATGAGAAGAATATACTACTTCATGTTCCTATTGTTTTGGGCAAGTAATCATTTTGCACAATCACACCAAGATACCTTGAACATTGACCAAATTGCTGTTGCGGAAAAAATAATTGGTCTTGATTTTACGGATGAAGAACGTGCCTTGATGTTGCCAGATGTAATCGAAAATCTTGGGCGTATTCACACCATGCGCCAATACCAAATTCCTAATCATGTCCCGCCAGCCCTAGATTTTAACCCAGTTCCTGCGGGTGTTACCTTTAGCAAAGTACAATATCCTATAGTTTGGGACGCACCCACGGAAGTGAAACTACCTTCCAATAAGGAGGAATTGGCTTTTTACTCCATCATGGAACTTGCAGCACTCCTTAAAAGCAAAAAAATTAGTAGCACGGAACTCACTCAAATTTATCTTCGACGGCTGAAAAAATATGGAGATACTCTTCAATGTGTCATTAGCATCCTAGAGACTGAGGCTTTGCAGCAAGCTCGACGGGCAGACGAAGAGATAGCAAAAGGTCAATATCGAGGTTTTTTGCATGGTATTCCTTACGGCGTGAAAGACCTTATAGCCGTAAAAGGTACTAAAACAACTTGGGGAGCTATGCCTTATAAAGAGCAAACCATCGAAGAAACAGCTACCATAGTAAAAAAATTAGAAGCCGCAGGCGCGGTTTTGGTAGCCAAACTAACTTTAGGTGCTTTAGCCAGAGGCGATGTTTGGTATGGTGGTGTAACTAAAAATCCATGGAATCTCGCTCAAGGTTCAAGTGGTTCTTCTGCGGGTTCAGCCTCTGCAACAGTGGCAGGATTAGTTGCGTTTGCAATTGGTACAGAAACTTTGGGTTCTATTGTTTCGCCCTCCACGCGGTGCAGTGCGACAGGCTTACGCCCCACGTATGGTCGAGTAAGTCGTGCAGGAGCAATGGCTTTGAGTTGGAGTATGGACAAAATTGGTCCCATTTGTAGAAGTGCCGAAGACTGCGCCATTGTTTTTCAAGCAATTACAGGTGCAGATGGTAAAGATCAAAGCACTTTGGATTTACCCTTCAACTACAACGCTACCACACCATTGAGTCAACTTCGGATTGGCTACTTAAAAACACACTTTGAAGAAAACTATCCTAGTAAAAAACAAGATAGCTTATCGTTACTAGTATTACAAAGTTTAGGTGCGCAATTGATTCCCGTGACTTTACCCAACGAGATAGATGCAAGTGCATTAAGAATCATTCTGACCGTCGAATCAGCAGCAGCTTTTGATGAACTCACGCGCTCGAATTTGGATAGTTTGATGGTACAACAAAACCGATATGCTTGGCCCAACACGTTTCGACAATCTAGGCTAGTGCCTGCTGTGGAATACTTGCAAGCCAATCGTTTACGTTATCAACTCATTCAACAACGCATGAGGTGATGAAAAACTTTGATGTTATTGTTGCGCCTAGTTTCGGAGGTAATCAACTTTTACTTACCAATTTGACAGGACATCCCTGCGTCGTCGTTCCGAACGCACATCAAACTAATAGTAATCCTTCTAGCATTAGTTTTATTGGTAACCTGTACGATGAAGGCAAGCTATTGACCATTGCAAGAGCATATCAAAAAGCTACTGATTTTGAGGACGTACATCCTCCATTCTTTACAGTGAAATAAGATTGCCCTACCAAAATAAAAGAGGAGGTTAGCCACTAGCTACCTCCTCCTACAAACATCGAAACTCACTACGAGTAATACATAATAATTCAACTAAAACTATGGGAGAATAACTGTGTCAATAGCATGAATAACGCCATTGATACCTTGCACATCTTTTACAATTACTTTTGCTTGATTTTGATTGGCAAGCACAAATAACTGATGATTAATCAATTGTGTAAAATAAGTATTTGGTGTAGCCAGTGTACTTACTCTTCTACCTCTCGCCAATACATTAGAACGTGTGTTGCCATTGGCTACATGATACAATAACACCTTTTCCAATACTTCAACTGGAATTTGATTGATGTTATCCAATCCCAGAGCATCCAATAGATTGTCAAACGCAGTATTTGTCGGAGCAAGCACCGTGAATGGTCCATTGCTGTTCAAGACAGATACAAAATCAACAGACAAATCAGGGCGTGTCAAGGCTGCCACTAAGCTCGAAAAATTAGGATTAGAAGTAGCAAAAGTCACAAGGTTAGGAAGCGCAATTACACGATTTACCTGATGCACCATGCTTCTTGTGACAATATTATCTGCATCAACCACATTCACGTTGCCGTTCAACTTTACACCGTTTGACTTATCCACGTACAAGCTCAATTGGTTAAAAGTGTTGTGATTAAAACTTACAAAAGTCAACGTGTTTTCATAACTTCTCAGGTTAGCTGCAGTTTTAGGGAAAAATAACAAGTGATTTCCCAATACTGCACTCAATAAATCCGTAGGCACGTCATCCAAAGAACTCAATCCATTGTCTGCCAAAAATTGTACAAACGCAGCATTCGTAGGCGCAAACAATGTTACACTTAATCTCGGATTATCCAAAATTTCTGGTAATCCACGGACACGAGATGCTGCTGCAACTAAAATGCTGTAATCTGGGTCAGCAAGTAAAAAATCAAGTACCGTTGTGTGTGTGCGGCTTTCCAAACCTTCGGATGGCAAATCTACCTCATGGTCAAAAGTTTCTTGCAAACGACTAACCAACTCTGACTGTGGTTGGGCTAAAGACTCATTGATAACGTCTTGGTCTGACTGACAAGAAAAAAGTAACAGACTCATTACTGCCAACAAAGACAAGGCTCTTACAAGCATAAAATTTCTCATAATCGGCTATAAATTAATTTGTTAAAAAATAGAAAGAGTGATCACTTTTCAAATACTTATGTACTTCTTTAACAAAAGAGGTTGCCTGAGCTACTATGTTAAACTTTCTACTTTTTACTTTTTTGAGCATTAAATAGACTTTTGGAATTGTTAAAGTTTATACTTACAAAATACATACTAAAAATTGAGGAAAGTAGCTCCATATCTCCGCCAAAAAATAAGAGAGAAAAAGGCGTAAGTCCGCAAAATGCGTAACTTAGACCGAATGAAAAATGATATAAATATCTTGGCTACGTACCAAAATATATCCATATTTTCATTTTTATGAATTGTCACCCAACAGTAATTTAGATTTATGGCATTATCTAGAGTGTTTAGTAAAGCTGCGAATGAGGGAGACAAGGAGTCTTTTTCATTTTTGACCTACCTTGTTATTGTAATATTGAATTAAAAACTAAGAAGTTTTACGAAATGAACTTACAATTACTTAATGTTCTACTTCAAAAACGAAAGAAAAACCTTTTCAGATAGGAGAAATTCATGGACTTGGTTTCAGATTTTCGTGGTAGCTATGCTGCTATTGATTGAGACGTTATGTATGCTTGAAACTCCGAAGATTTTTGTAGATAAACCTTTTTAGACCATACTTATTTTCAAATTTTTACAAAAAGATTAAAATCGCTAAATTTAGAATTTTCAAAGTTTTTAGTATATCTAATAATTCGTTTTCTTTATGAAAAATGTAAGTACCTATTTTTTATTTTTTTATTTTGATAAGTTGTCAAATTAAGGCTTATCACGAAGATACTGTGTTGATAAATAATGTATTATGTTTAAAAAAGATAACTCTCTCTTTTCAGGCGTAGTGATTCATACTTTTGATAATGGGAAAATATCAGGAAAATTTACATACAGGAATGGAAAATTATATGGAAAATGGATCACTTTTGATCACCAAGGAGATAAAGTCCAGGAAGGAAAGTATCTAGTTGATGAAAGAATAGAAAATTACTTAAACAAATTAGATTTTTCAAAATCAACATCTCTTTGCTTAACTCAAGAAGGGAATTATGATTTCTTGGAATTAAATATTGATTTAATAAATTTGAATGAAAAAAATTTCGATACAATATCAAACTACATCAATAATCATTTTTTTAAAATATATTTTATGTGACGATTACTTTGTAAGATTTTACCATGACAGCAACCAAGTTTATTATGTAAATTTTGATAGGTGAATTTATACTAGTCCATCTTCATATAAAGGCAATATCCGCAATATTTCACTGGTAATTAGCGGTTTAGAAGCCATCAGCTACCGCTACGACCAGTTGCATCGGTTGGTGGCGATGAAGAACTATAACAAGAACTAGCTCGACATCAGTAGCTACATTTGAAACCTGACTGGAAGCGTGTTTGCCAGCTACCGAACGGCAGTCCAGTACGATGGTATAGGATGAGAAGTATAGTTTAGGAGTTGATCCTAGTGATTTTCCCAAAGCTGATCCTTCTCCAGACCCTAGAAAAACATGGAAAAACAAATAGATTTTTCACGTAAAAAGACATCAAAGTATGAATAACAATACTTTAATATTAGTGCTAATGTTAGTAATAATGCTCCTATCATGTATAAGAAAAGACATTTATAATGATAATGAGTTTGTATTTTCAAAAACGCAAAATGAGTTATTAAACCTATTTGCGGTTAATGACACATTACAATTTAAGGATGAAAAAGAGAATTTATATACAATAGTAATTTCAGATAGTCTAATAGAAAAGCATAATTCAAAAGGAAAGTTTACTAATAAAGCCATAAGTAAAAGCATTTCTCTTCTTTATGAAGAAATTGGAAATAATCAATTTGAGAGCAAAAAGATTGAACAAGTTTTACTGTCTGTAAGCGTTTCGCCTGAGGATACTCTTCATAAGGATATCTATTTTAATTGGGATACAGATTTTGCTTACCAATCATCTAATGATGACATAGGAAGTTTGCTGCATGTTATTGACATTCAAGGTAAAAAATTTTATAACATTTATAAATTAGAGCATATTAATTTTAATTACTATTTTTTAAACAAAATAAAATTTGTTTATTTATCTTTAGAAGATGGGATAATTGGATATGAAACAGGGAGTGGAGAAATATGGATGAATGTAAATTTTTTGTGACCTGCTAGCGCGAGACATGAGCAATAAAAAAGTACTGCTCACTAAAACTTGTGTTCGTAGGCGGATGAAAGTGTCGGTCGCCCTGATGTAATGGTCGCGTAGCATATTATGCTGCTCCCCAAAATTAGACAGGTAATTAAGGTGAAAGAATAATTACCTGTCCAATTTTTGGAGAGCAGCATAGTTCCTTATTGATATTGATAGCTTTATATGAATTTTCTCTTGCATTGGTATTTACGCTTTGCATAACGTTAAAGGGTCTTGCCAATGTTCTCTATTAATTCAAAATATTCGGTTTTAGTATGTATATTACTCATTGTAAAATATTACGAAATTCCTGACAGTGTCAGGAATTTTTATTTTTAGTACATTAACCACAACAGAAGCAATGTCATTAAAATTATAAACAAAACCACAATAACTATTTTTATACTTTTACTCGAAAGCATCAATCGCTAAATTATAAGACACCAAGCACCATTTTTTTGACTTAATTCTCTTCTCTTTTTACAAAAAGTAGTGTATTTTTCCTACCTTATTTCCCGCTATTTTGTGTCCAACCTTAATATTTACGCT
>JAAUTG010000411.1 GCA_012031785.1 Saprospiraceae bacterium
GACTGGTCAGTTTTTCTGGGCGCTGATTAAAGCACAAAACAAACCGGTTGTTAAGCAATTAAGTCAGTCTTCACGTTAAACTGACCATTCCGCCCAGTCATTTAGGATGGGTCAACCTGACAAGGAGGGGGTAAAGCCACCTAAGCGCTAACATGCGGTCATAAGTAAAACGGGTTTGGGTAAGTTTTCTATCTTTGTGCCAAAAACAAACGGTTCGGCAGGCTGAGAAAGTGCGGTTCCAAAATCCCGTTCTACTCATACACGCAATCCGTTGTGCTGCATGCAGGAAGACCTAACTACATAACATAAAATGAGATTTTAAATGGCAGATTACGATAAGTATTACGAGACTGAAGATTTATTTGGAAAACCATATGCTGAATTGATTGAGTTTTTCAAAAACTATGAGCCGAAAGGAAGCTTAATTGATATCGGTTGCGGACAAGGACGAGATTGTATTCCTCTTGCTAGACTTGGATTTAAAGTAACTGGGATTGACAATTCAAAAGTCGGAATAAATCAAATGGTTGAAAAATCAGACATTGAGAAGCTAAATATAATTGGACTTGTCGATGATATATTCACATTTGACAACTATCAAGATTATGATATTGTGTTGCTTAATTCAATTGTTTCATTTTGAAAAAAAGGACGTAAAAAAAGAAAACTGATTTTATTGACAAAATTGCTAATGAAATTAACTCAAATGGATTGATTTGTTTTTGTATCCAAGACACTGGGGAAAAAGTGAGGATATTAAAGGACACGATTGCTAATTCGGGAATTGACTTTGATATTTTGAATGATTCTTCATTGATTTATAAATACGAGGATAAAGAATCTGACCACAAATCTGAAACAAAATATTGTATGTATATTGTGAAAAAGAAATAAATAATAAAGCACGACAGCACAACAATGTGTATAATTCATAAGGGTTTCAGAGGTTTTCGAGCGTTTTCACCCGCATCAAACTTGGGTAGTAAATTGATAGGTTTGAAACCCGCAATCGCCTACTTTGCATATACTCAACGTTAGCGGTAATTTTAACGAACACCCTACAAACAATGAACATATTCAAAAAGACATATCAGACAGACCAAACGGACAACCGAACTTATCCAACAAATTTTGGACGGGAAGAAAACTGCTTTGACAATACTTATTGAAAGACACCAACCGTTTATTTACAACCTTGCTTGGAAATTGACAGGAAATATTTCAGATGCCGAAGATTTGACACAAGAAACATTAATAAAAATCATCTCCAATTTAGGCTCTTTTAAACAAGAAAGCTCTTTTACCACTTGGGCTTACCGAATTGCAAAAATCATTTTCTAAATGACAGAAAAAATCTGCCAATTATTTTGCAGATACATTTGAAGAATTGGGCAATCTCTTAGATAATGCCCCCAGTATTGATTTGTCAGAAGATGAAATTTTGGAAAAAGCTGAAACGGTTCGTGAAGTAAGACTGCAATGCTTATCAGGAATGTTACTTTGCCTAACAAAAGAGCAAAGAATGATTTATATAATCGGAGAAATTTTTGGAGCAGACCACAATATTGGTTCTGAAATTATGGAAATTAGCAAGGACAACTACCGAATGAAATTGAGCAAAGCCCGAAAAGACTTGTATAATTTTATGCAAAACAAATGCGGTTTGGTCAACAAAGCCAATCCTTGTAGATGCCATAAGAAAGTAACCTTTGCCACAGAAAATGGAATGGTAGATGCCAAAAACCTGCTTTTCAACCGAAAAGAATATTCAACCTTTAAAAAGCAATTAGCACCTGATGCTGATTTTTTGGTTGACGATTCCGAATTGAAAATAGCAGAACTGCACCAAGACCATAGTTTTAAAACCACTTTTGACAAGAAAAACTTCCTCGTAAAAATTTTGGAAGATGCCAATTGGCAGAGTCGTTTGAACTTGAACTAAAAATAATTTTCTCAAAGTCTTTACACATTCCTACTTCTCTTGTCTAAACAAGAAAAGAGACAAAGAATGGCGTTAACATTATTAGACAAAAGTCAACCACGACACATTAAAACAGGTATTTGGGCGAGTATTGTTTCAGCTGTAATGCTGATTGGCATTGGCATTTTTTGGGTAGCTCATCCAGCTGCTGCCGAAGGTTCGTTTTCCATAGTTCCCGATTCGGATGCTGCGATACGATTTGCAAAAATCACAGCCATTTTTAAAGCGATTGGCGATTTTCTACCACCTATATTCGTTTTATTAGCCATTTCTTTTCGTCAGTATAAGTTGGCAGGTTATTTCCACTTGGTCACGCTTTTACTGGTCATTGTGGTAGATATGTTTGTGTGGGGCAGTTTCGTTCCCAATGCAGGTGCTAAAGATGTTCTACAACATATTCCATTTGCCATTCCTATCATTATTGCGGCTTATTGTTTTTTACAACCTACTTCTAAAAATTCATAATTATGTTACTATTCATCCGTATTTTCTTAGTGCTTTATGGTCTCATTGCTGCTGCCACAGGCTTTATGGGAACAACAGCTAAATACAATGCAGCCCTAACAGACCCAATGACCGATAATAATCATCGCTATGTGGCTGCCATTTGGATGGCAACATCATTGGCGTTTTTCTATGTTGCTTGGAATCCGTCAGAAACGGCTTTGTTTCGATTTTTAATGATAGCCCTTTTTATTGGTGGTATCGTCCGAGCTGCTGCTTTAGTCAATTATCCAGCAACTCCATTTCTTATTTTTCTTATTGCCATAGAATTAATTCCACCTGCTTTAATGCTTTGGTTTCATTCTAAACTACTTAATGCAGTTTTACTTTAAAATATAATATTCATAATGATAAATCAAAACAAACAGTAACTGATTACAGGTGGTGGTTCAGGGAAATTGGACTTGCTCTTGCCAGAAAGTTTTTTGATAACAATAACACTGTTATCATCACAGGAAGAAATATCTCTAAGCTCGAAAAAGTTAAGCTAGAATTTCCTAAAATCAATATTATTCTAAGTGATGTTACACAAGAAGTAGATGTCAAGCAATTGGCAGAAACTGTTCAAAATCAATTTGGCGGCATTGATGTACTTATCAACAACGCAGGCATAATGACCCTTGTTGATACAGGAAATGAATACAACGACTTGAACAAACAAATGCAAGAAATTGAAATTAATTACAATTCTCCTATTAGAGTGTTGCATTATTTTCTTCCACTACTCAAGAAAAGTAAAAATGCGGTTTTGGTGAATGTATCGTCTGGCTTGGCGTATGTTCCTTTTGCACAAGCTCCTGTGTATTCAGGGACAAAATCAGCTTTGCACTTTTGGACATTAGGCATTCGTCCACAATTAAAACCTCACGGTATAAAAGTCATTGAATTATTGCCACCTGTAGTAGATACTCCCTTGGCACACGGAGCTGATATTGCCGAAGACGATAACTTAAAACCAATGCCACCCGAAAGGTTAGCTGACATTTTTTGGAAAGAATTTATTCGTGGTAAAGAATGAAATCACCCCAGGGATTTCTGCATCAACTCAAAAATAGATGAGCAGACTTGCCACCAAAA
>JAAUTG010000412.1 GCA_012031785.1 Saprospiraceae bacterium
ATTTTTTGGTGTTTGATGGTGAAGTATTCGGAAGGTTCAAAAACTGAACCCTTTCAAATAACCAGTTGTGTAAATAAACGACAACGTTTGTGTATCACATGAGTCGCTTTATAAGTTGGGGTGAAAATACTCACCCCAACAAAGCGATTACCTCCTACACGCCCAAATACACAAATAGCACAACTACCGAGCGGTCTGCTACCTTGTAGGTATTTTCTTTGACGATAGGGTCTTTTTTAATGGAGTAAAAATCATCAGGAGATGAATTGGCGGTATTGATGAGCAGTCGCCATTTTTCGGTTGTTAATTCTGGTATTTCAAAAGTAAGTGGCTCCCAATAAGCATTAATCATAACATGGAGTGCCTTACCGTAATCAGGATTATAAACCGTGAAAGCAAAGGCATGTGTATTTTTTTCCCAACTAATTTGTCCTAATTTTACGCCATGCAGTTCAAAAGTAGTTTTCAACTCATCGGGAAGATTCCAAAAGCATTTTTCTTGAAAAAACTCTGTGCCTAAATGGAAGCGAATCAATTGTTTGACAAATTGATACAGGTCTTGGTGTTTTTCGACTAAACTCCAATCGAACCAGCTTATTTCGTTGTCTTGACAATAGGCGTTGTTGTTTCCTAGTTGTGTTCTACGTACTTCATCCCCCATACTCATCATTGGCGTACCTTGTGCGAAGAATAAGAGGGTAAATAGGTTTTTGATTTGCTTCAAGCGCAAGGCTTCTATCTTGGGGTCATCCGTAAAGCCTTCCACGCCGTGATTCCAGCTATGGTTGTCGTTGTGACCGTCTCGGTTGTTCTCTCCGTTAGCGAAATTGTGCTTTTGGTTGTAAGAAACCAAATCGTTCATCGTAAAACCATCGTGACAAGTGATGAAGTTAATACTTCTACTAGGGTCACGAGTAAGGTTTCTAAACAAATCTGGGCTACCCGTCAAGCGTTGCACCATCACGCGCATCATATTTTCATCGCCTTTTACAAAATGTCGAATGTCATCCCGGAATTTTCCATTCCATTCCGCCCAACGGTCTCCAATAAAGGAACCTAACTGGTATTGTCCCAAATCCCATGCTTCTGCAATGATTTTAGAATGGGAGAGAATAGGGTCAGATTCTATTTCCCATAAAATAGGAGAATCTTTAATCGGATGCCCTTGTTCATCTCGCGAAAGTACGGAAGCCAAATCAAATCTAAAGCCATCTACGTGCATTTCTGTCACCCAATAGCGCAAGCAGTCAATAATCATACGCCTGACCACTGAGTGATTGGCTTTTAGCGTGTTGCCTGTGCCACTAAAATTTTTGTAGTATCTTTGGTCTTCTTCTAAAATGTAATAGACTTTATTTTCAATCCCTTTCATGGATAGAGTAGGACCTGAATGATTGCCCTCGGCAGTGTGGTTGAACACGACATCCAAGATGACTTCAATGCCCGCTTGATGCAAGGCTTTGACCATATCTCGAAATTCATCTAAGGTTTTCAAAGGGTCGTCAGTAGTGCCGTATGCGTGATGTGGTGCGAAGTAAGCAATTGGTGAATAGCCCCAGTAGTTAGTTAGCGAAGCGTCGGGTAAATCGAACGGGTCGAATTGGTAAATAGGTAGCAATTCGACAGCGGTAATACCTAATTCTTTGAGATAAGGTATTTTTTCTATTAAGCCCAAATAAGTGCCTCGTAGATGCTCTGGCACGCCAGAGTTTGGATTTTTCGTGAACCCACCAACATGCAGCTCATAAATCACGGACTTATTGAGTGTGATGTTTAAAGGCAGATCGCCTTCCCAATCGTAAATTTGAGTATCTATCACCACGCCGCGCATGGCAGAAGCACAGTTATCGCCTGGCATCGCCGCCAAACTTCGGTCGTATCTATCCATAATGACGGCTCTAGCATAAGGGTCGAGCAACGTTTTTGCGCCATCAAAGCGCAAGCCTCCTCTAGGGTCGAACGGTCCTTTGATGCGATAGCCATACACTTGCCCATGCCCAACGTCAGGAACAAAAACGTGCCAATAAAAAGAGGTGTGATTTTCTTCTGGATCAAGCACAATCACGTATTTGGGTTTGATGTGGTTTTTGCTTTCAAATAGCAATAGTTCCACAGATGTAGCGTGTTTGGAATAAAGGCAGAAATTGACTCCATTTTTGTAAGTAGTGGCTCCAAGTGGATAGCTTTTTCCAGGTTGTGTAGCGATGGTGTTGGAATACAGGCGTTTAAAAAAACTATTTATCATGTATGGATGATTTTTGAATAAGGACTTCTTGAGTGATGAGATATTAGTGATTTTGTCAATTGTTTTAACAACTCTAAAAATAATTGCGTTCAAACTTTAATTTACAAATAGCACAAGTGGTAAATTTCTTTCATTCTGTTCAATTTTTCTACTTTTGCATTCAAAATTAAAACTTCTATGCGAAAATTCTACTGTTCACTTTTAATTATTGTTTTAGCATTGAGTGCTTGTCAACAAGACAAAACCAATTGGAAGCCCTTAGATTTACTAGCTTATGGTGTTCCTATGACCATTGAAGTTCCTATTGATTCCCCACAAATTAAGACCAGTAACGGACTGCTTGGGGAAAAAGAAGTAATCGTAAAGGCAGGTAACGGATTTGACCTTTTAATTACCTATCAAGCTGCTGGTACATCGGATATGACCCAATTAAAAGCTACTCAAATTGATTACGTGAAGGATATTCCAAATTTTTCTAAAATCATTGAGGAACAGCCAGATGGCTTTATCTATGAGACAGTAGTGGATTCTAGTAATGTGTTTTATGGATTTCGTTACATTCGTTTGCAAGGCGATAATCAATACGTATTTCAATCGGGTATGATTGGTGCATTTACGTTGGACGAAGCTAAACAGATGTACCAAGCAGTTCAAGCGAATTAAATGAACTGTGAGCTATCTTGTCGTTAGCTTTTGGTCTTCTGTAAATAGACCAAATAGCTATTTTCAAGCAATCTTTTCCAAGTTGCCCAAGACTTGGAAAAGACTGTAAGTAGTTAATCATCAATAGCTGCAAATAGCGAATTGCGTTGATTTTATCCATTCGACACATAGTCCTGAAGATAAGCAAATTGAGGGTCAACTTACCCTCCTTCGCAATGGTAGCGCGTTCCAGTATTGGACTTTCTTCTTTGTATAATTCGTTGATAATGTGTCGAATGAACTGTTCTCCGAAGGAAGCCGAAGCGTCTCGTGGTAATTCGTTTGGTAAATTATCAATCGTCATCATATCTATTGAGTTTGCTTGAAACGGCTGGGTTTCTGTCCCCGAAATAGGATGATAGCCAAATACAGGTTCGTCAATAGTAGTTGCCTTTAATGTAGAGGGGATGGATGATTTTGGTGCAATGTCGCAGGTTATATCCGCAATTACTTTGATGTTGAAAGTAGGCGCACTCATTTCTGTTTTAGTGAATAGTGCAGGCGCATTACTGTCCCAATAAATACCATGAATCAAACATCACTTTGGCTGGCGAACGGAGCAAAAGCACTTTGATAGGCTTCTGGAATTGATAGAA
>JAAUTG010000413.1 GCA_012031785.1 Saprospiraceae bacterium
CATTCCGCAAGCCGATATTATCGTAACTACTACCGGCAACCGAGATATTGTAACGGGCAAGCATTTCAAGATGATGAAAGACAAAGCCATTGTTTGTAATATCGGGCATTTTGATACCGAAATTGACATGGCGTGGCTCAATACACATTACGGGCATACCAAAGATACCATCAAGCCACAAGTAGACAAATACACCCTCGAAGGCAAAGACCTTATCGTACTTGCCGAAGGACGCTTGGTTAATCTGGGTTGTGCCACGGGGCATCCCTCGTTTGTAATGTCCAATTCGTTCTGTAACCAAATACTTGCTCAGTTAGAAATTTGGCAAAATGTAGACAAATACGAAATAAAGTCTATATCTTGCCCAAACACCTCGATGAGAAGGTGGCTCGCTTGCACTTGGGCAAGCTCGGAGCCGAACTTGACGAACTCACAGATGTACAAGCGGGTTATATCGGCGTCGAGAAAAAAGGGCCTTTCAAGCCCGAGTATTATCGGTATTAGTAGTAGAGAAATGAGTTTGTTTTCCTCAGTGGTTGGTGGCTGAAACACCGACCGCTGGGAAAGTTCTAAAATATAAATAATTTAATCTTACTATTTCTTGTCGTTAGTTGTACTACTCACGCACAAATTCAGGATACTATCTCCAAAGACGAACCCTGTATACATACTTGTGAAGGCATGCATTGTTGTATTGGTAGAGGTGCTACGTTTGAGGGAGGTTTCACTACTTTTCGTAAAGAACTTCAAAGTTATATATCTACGCCAAATTATTTGAAGGGCGAAAGAAGAAATCTGATAATTTCTTTTGTTGTAGATGAGAATGGCATAACTTGGAAATTTTAAAATCAAAAAAGGTATAGACAAACAATGCGATGAAATAGCTTTGGAAGCTCTTGAAAAAATGAAAAAATATCAATGGTCTCCTGCCATCACTTTTGTAACTCCGTGCAAAACTAAACCTGTCAAAGATACTAAAAAAATACCAATTATTTTTCAATGATTATAGAACAAAAGCCCTCAAATTGAGGGCTTTAAAACTAATCCAATGAAAAAACATATATTATATTAAACCGAATAATTAAGATTACATAAGTCAACTATAAATTGATTTGGTTTTTGATAATGGGAAAACATTTTCCAAAACTCAATCATTCTGTTTTTAGAGTATCTATGTATCTATTGTTTGTGATCTTTTTTCTCATCTACCACCAAACTCTCTCGATTGGATTAAAGTCAGGGCTGTAAGCTGGTAAAAACACTCATTCTATTTTGTCTTTATTTTTATCTAAAATGGTTTTAACAACTTGGCATGATGAAAACGAACATTATCTAAAATCATGTGTATCTTTCCTTTTGCTTTACTATAATATTTTGATGACTTTTTTTAGATATTTTTTAAAAGTTATCGCATTTCCTCTTTCTGCTTGTTGAATAATAACTTCGCCTGAGATTGGATTTACAGCCCCCAACAAGGTTAATCGTTCTCTTTTGTATTGCTTTTGCTCAATTAGGGGTTGCTTGCCTTTTTCGCCCCACTTGTAGGAAACGTCAGCTGTATTACTCATACTGCATTCGTCTTCAAATAAAAAAACATCTTCAGCAGGACATTCACTACTTTCGCCTTTGGCAATAGGCAAAATACTACACAAACGAAGAGCAATCTTATAGTCTTCTTTCGATTTTAACAAGGCTTCAATATCTGAAACGCTCATTGAGGTTATTTCTATTTTTTGCATGGGAAAATATACAAAAATATGTAATATAAAATTATCGGTTTAATATAATTATAAACTAAAAATTAAATGAATTATTTTTTTAATTCTGAAAAAAGTACCAAATTTAGCTTATGCAATTAACAGCCGAAGCATATAAGTTGTTACCAGAGATATAATAAAACGAAAAGCATCAAAGAAATTATGTGAAAGTAACCGTTTTGTTGATGATTCCTTTGGGCAATTCATTTGAAAATATAGCAGTTTCTTTGGGGATCAGCATTCCAACTATCCAGTTGTATAGCCAAACTTATCAAGACAAGGGCTTAGATTTCTACCTTGAAAATCATTATTTGGGCTATCGTGGCAAACTCAATGAGGAGCAAAAAGAAGTTCTGAAAACAGAATTAAACACAAATTTGTATGCCACCAGCCAAGAAATTGTTGATTTTATTGCTTCAAAATTTGGTATCCAATACACTTCTACAGGCTTGGTTTTTTTGTTGCACCGCTTAGGTTTTTCTTACAAAAAGACGAAATTAGTGCCTTGTGAGGTAAATATAGAGGCTCAAAAAGATTTTTGTAGAGCAATTAAATCACTTAGTTTTGGAGGCAAAACAGGCAGGTGATGTTATTTATTTTGCCGATGGAGTTCATCCTCAACACAACACCAAAAGTGCTTATGCTTGGATAGAACGGGGACAAGAGAAAGAGATTTTGTCGGTGAGTGGGCGTTCAAGAGTGAATATCAATGCGGTGATGAATGCAGAAAATCCTTGTCAGGTGGTGATGGTAGAAAGTGAAAGTATCAATGCCCAGAGCACTTTGGAGCTTTACAAAAAAATAGAAATTTTGCACCCAGAGGCACGAAATATCTATGTGATTTGCGATAATGCAAGATATTATAAAAATACGCTCTTGAACCAAAGTTTGGAAGGAAGCAAAATCAAACAAATATTTTTACCGCCTTATTCGCCCAACTTAAACCTGATTGAGCGACTTTGGAAATTTATGCGAAAAAAGGTCATCAATCATCATTTTATCGTGAATTTGGTGATTTTAAGAAAGCCATTTTTAATTTCTTTGAAAATATCGCAGATTTTAAGGCAGAATTAGAAGCCTTAATCTCTTGGAATTTTCATATCCCCAATCCAAAACCAATTAATTTATAGTATAAACACAAATTTGTATGCCACCAGCCAAGAAATTGTTAGTTTTATTCTTTCAAAATTTGGCATCACTTATACTTGCACAGGTTTGGTTTTTTTGTTGCACCGCTTAGGTTTTTCTTACAAAAAGACGAAATTAGTGCCTTGTGAGGTAAATGTAGCGGCTCAAAAATCTTTTGTGGAGCAATTAAATACCTTAGTTTTGGAGGCAAAACAGAGCGGTGATGTTATTTATTTTGCCGATGGAGTTCATCCTCAACACAACACCAAAAGTGCTTATGCTTGGATAGAAAAGGGACAAGAGAAAGAGATTTTGTCGGTGAGTGGGCGTTCAAGAGTGAATATCAATGCGGTGATGAACGCAGAAAATCCTTGTGAGGTGGTGATGGTAGAAAACAAAAGTATCAATGCCCAAAGCACGTTGGAACTCTATAAAAAACTAGAAATTTTGCACCCAAAAGCACGAAATATCTATGTGATTTGCGATAATGCAAGATATTATAAAAATAAACTCCTCAACCAAAGTTTGGAAGGAAGCAAAATCAAACAAATATTTTTACCGCCTTATTCGCCCAACTTAAACCTGATTGAGCGACTTTGGAAATTTATGCGAAAAAAGGTCATCAATCATCATTTTATCGTGA
>JAAUTG010000414.1 GCA_012031785.1 Saprospiraceae bacterium
GTACTCTAACGCCCCCAAATAATCCTTTGTTTCAAACGGGAGGAACAAACGCTTGAGTTGTTTTTGCCACTTTCTGCCCGACGCATCGTACAGCCATTCGATTTGATTGAAGATGGTATTGGCTTCAAAGTCAGCATTGTAAGTGGCGCGGTATGGCAGATTCAGGTGGTTGTATTCAAAGCCAAAGTTTTTATCCACGTCATACGTCAAGTTGCCATTGGCATCGTAGCGATTGCTGGATACAGGATTGGTTGACCGATCCACATAGCCTTTCGTGTAGGTCGGAGCAGCACAACCAATCTTGGCAACCAGTTCTCCTGATTCGATAGCAGAAAAGGTGAATCCTGGCAAAAAACGTATTGCTTGCGCTGCTCGATAAGTCTCGGTACGTTGTGGGACACTGCTGATTACTAAATTGTCTGGACATGGCGCATCATCTCGGATGTTTTTTAACTGGTTGGTGTTTCCATTAAAAGTGTCGTAACTATACGTCAAATCATCAATCACCGCTACGGTGCTGCCGTATTTTCCATTGCGTTTTAAGCGCGTGATGTTGCCGCGTAGGTCATACACATAGCTTGTACCAAAAGCATTGTCGGTGCTTTGTATGCTACCCACTTGTTCTGCAAAGTGCGCCTCGCGAAGGCGATCCAAAAAGTCGTACTCGAACCCGTAGCCTTGCAGGTTGCCGCCTTTCACTTGCCAGCGCATGAACGAGATATTGCCATTGCGCTGGGCGGGTGCAGATAAGGAAGCATTGGCGAGGTCGTAGTTCAAATCTAGATAAAACAAATCTTCTGGGTCGGCAACCGTGCGCTCTGTTGGTCCAACTGGCGTAATCGGAAACGGCGTATTGATTTGCTTCAACCAACGCTGGTCGTTGTAAAAATAATCCACCACTTGCAAGAAAATTACTGTTTTACCAAAAGCAAAGTTGATATTTGGTCATCCAATTTTAATTTAAAGGTTAGGGTATCAGTTGTAGATAGCAAATCAACATCATAAGTCGTATCAATAAATCTAGCTCCTGAAAATGTGGTTTGCTTCCCAAACAATTTTTCTTCTCCAGAAGCATAACGAAGTTGCATTTCATCCCCTATTTTGAACTCTGAAGCCTCAAATTCAATTATCAGTATTAAATGGGAATAATCATCTTCAAAGTATCTAAAGGTTTCTGCCCAACATTCCTTGATCAAAAAATCATAATTCAGGCTACCATCATGTTCAAGAATAGGAATATAGTCAAAAATCAATCTCCCCTCCGACCTACTTTCTTCCTTAGTTAAGGAATAATATCTTATCATATCATGATGCGATTTACCAATAGCATGGTTCAATTTATCCTTTACTTTGTGGCATGAAACATCCAGCAATACAATAGAGAAAATTAAAATTATCATCGGTTTGCTCATAATTATTTGTTTGTTTTGAATAGCAACGCATTACTATCTTTTCTTGATGGCTTAAATCTATTAAAAGCGCGCTGTGACTGCCTATCCAATAAACCTCTACCATTCTGAATAAATACCATTCTCTGTGAATTTGGATTTGATTCTTCCAATGCTTGAATTTCTCTTGCTGGCATTGTTGTATCTCCAATAAAATACTTCTCAGATTCCTTAATGGTACTTTACCTGCCTCAACTACATTTCTACAAAAATCTGCACAATTATTTGTGAACCCTTCATAGGTAGTTGTAAGGTCTGATTCAGCCATTTCTTTCATTTGAGCATCTTGCTCTGGAGATGTTTCTACTAATAATCCCGCATCATAACCACTATATTGACCAAAATTTACATAAAAATCTTCCAAAGTATCAAATGTTTTAGTTTCAAAGATTGCATCTCCATTTTCGTCATTCCCTCCCGATTTAGAATAGAAAGTCCAGCCGTTTTCGTCATCCCCTATGAGTATTGCGCTATGATGAGTAATATTACCAGAAGATTGAGCCGAAGTTCCTTCTTTTCCTTCTTGAGGAGACCATAATAAATATATAATATCATTAGGTTCCATGCCACTAGGATCTATGAACCTCAATGGATTCAACAACCCAAAATTATAAGGGCTCCAGCTCACGTACTTCCCCGCCAACGGATCCACCTGCATCCACCTCCCCAACGCCCCATCATACCACCTAGCCCCATAATGATACCAGCCTAAGCCAAAATCACTATCCAACTCCTTGCTATTATACAAATAATCCGTCAAAGAACTGCTGTGGTTTTGGCTTAACCTATCTATGGTTAAGCCGAAGGGGTAGTAGTGTGTTTCTTGCAAAATATCTGCTGTGCCATTCT
Source organism: Saprospiraceae bacterium (assembly GCA_012031785.1). Lineage (GTDB taxonomy): Bacteria > Bacteroidota > Bacteroidia > Chitinophagales > Saprospiraceae > JAAUTG01. The sequence continues at coordinate 2,298 of JAAUTG010000414.1, forward strand.
TATCCAAGTCTGCAAAGGTAACTCTGGTGTTGCCTAAGTGGTCTTTTAGGGTGTACTCGTACTGGAAACTAGCTGCCTAACTTCGGAAATATTTTACTATTTTATCAACATATGTACTACAATAAGTATCACTAAGTAACTCAATAACATTAGCTTGCTCCCTTTTCCAAATTCCTCGTTAAGCCACTTCTTACTATTTATGAAAGTCAAGAGAGTGATTAAAAAAAATGGCTACACCTTGAAAAATAGTCATAATTATATAAACTCCTAATCCATTACCTCCAACGGAGCTATAGATTTGATGGAGAAAATAAACATTCGCCAAATAGTATATAATCGAAATATACAGTAGTGATTTTGGTATTTTCATATTCTACTTTTTATCATCTTGAAGTTCCCATTCATTCCCATTCCAAATATAAGTTCCCTCTTTTAGCTCGTTTATATTATCAATAAATGTTGATATGCTGTGGCTTGATTCATCTTTGTCATCGTGCTGTTCATCTGCTCCTTTTTGTCTTTGATTAGCAAGCCAAGGAGCCTCCATTAAACCTCCTTCAAATACTCCACCTTCTTGAGTAAATTGTTGAGTAAATATGTTCGGTTCTGCCTTTAGACCTTTTGCTTGGAATGGGTCGAAATCAGCAACTAAAGTTATTGGAACTCCTTTTACCCCTCTTCGTTTAGCTGCTCTTGATAAAGCCTTTACAAACCCCTTTCCAAAAGCTGCCCCCATACTGTGAGTAATAATCTTTATTGTTTCTGTAACATGACCATTTTCATCAACAATAATATCTAATATTTGGTCAGCATACTTAGCACCTGTAACAAAACCATTTGCTAACCTTAACCCTCTTGATAATTCATTTCCACCATGCACAAACAGAGATTTATTCGGGTTTTCTCCAAAATGTTTTTCTACACCACTTGCAAATTTACCCCAATATGACCTACTACCTTGATTACTTTTGATTGGCGTAAAACTATTAATAAATATGACAAGTTTTCCATCAGGGTCTATTGCATTTAAAGGTCTATTTAGAACATAGCCATAAGGAGAATAAGATGTATAAATATCCGCCAACGGATCCACCTGCCCCCAAAGTGTACTCCAAGGGTCGCGCCATCTTGCACCGTGATCATACCAACCCAATCCAAAATCTTCATTCAATTCCTTGCCACCAAATAGGTACGGATACTCACTTT
>JAAUTG010000097.1 GCA_012031785.1 Saprospiraceae bacterium
GGTCGCCACCTGCTTGTGAAGAAGTAAGTACATCGTCGCCTGCATTGGTATCTCCTCCATTAACAATCTGATTGCCAATAATTTGAATACCTGTACCTGCGGTGTAAGTCGTACCGCCTCCGCCACCGCTAATTGGAAGCGTAATGCTGTTGCCACTAGAAATACTTAATTGATTATTCGCACTGTTGAAGGATAATGTTTGTAACTCATTGGTGGTAGAAAGATCACCTGTATTAACGATTTGGTTGTTGTTGATAATGATACCTTGACCCGCGATGTAAGAACCAGTACCTCTCAAAGCTGATAAATCTACGGTTCTGGTATTATCTGTTTCGTTGATCGTGAGAATTGTGCCGTTCAAAGTCATGCTTTGAATCAGTTCATTTCGATTATCCGTATCTCCTGTGTTGCTAATGATGTTGCCATTAATACTGATTCCAGTACCTCCAATATAAGTCACTCCGCCACCTGTTCCGCGCAAGCTGGCTAAATCTACTTCGTTACCGCCTGTGATGGAAAGTTTGGTACCAGAAAAAACTAATTGCTGGTTATCACTGTCTCCTACACCACCTGTACCTACGTTTTCTGCTTGCCAAACGCCAATGCCTGTGCTTCGGTTAAGACGATAGCGCAAGATTTGACCATCTTGAGGGTCAGGCGTTTCTACATCAAGTAGTTCATTCAAACGTTCTGGTACTACGCCACTTTCTATGTCTTCTCTTCTAATCGTGCCGTTGGCAATTTGTTCACTAGCTATGGCGTTGGGTTGTATTTTTAGGTTGTCGTATGTTCCACTCAACGCACCGCTAAAGTTGGTACTGATAGTTAAGTCGTCTCTCGGATCGAGGTCTCCTGTATTAACGATGCGGTTGTTGTTTTCGATTTGAATTCCATTTCCAGCTATATAAGTGATGCCACCGCCGCCTATTGATTCAGGCGCTGCAATCCAAGTGCCGCTTGTAGCGTTCCATTTAAGGATTTGATTATTTTGTGGATTGACGATGGTGACATCCAATAAATCGGTTAATCGTTCTGGTATGTCAAATGCTAAATCGTTGAGTGTAATAGAACCATCTTTGATGGCGAAATCATCCACCACCCCTTCTTTGATGCGAGGGTTTGGAAATGTTCCCGTCAAATCGCCCCCCGCCAAAGAGCCAATAATTATATCATTTTCCTTGTTGTCATCCACATTGGGGCGAAGGCTGATGCGCCTAGTATTGGGGTCTATTTCGATGCCACTGCCTGATTGATAATTCGCACCTTCAAAAGAAATATTGGACGGTATCCAGTTCGTGCCATCATAACGTAAGTATTGGTTAATAATTGCAGTATCCGTTTGCACATCTGTCAGATCGTTGAGGCGTTGTGGGACAGTAAAGTTAACGTCGTTTAAGGTGATACTGCCATTGGTGATGTTGTCGCCTGAAATTTGTATGGCGTTGGTATCCAGGCTAATCACGTTGTTGTTGATCAGGATACCATTGCCTGGGCTGTAATTAGCGCCTCCAACATTATCTAGTTTTACTGTACTACTAGGACTTCCAGATAGCTTTAGCTCTCGGCTGGTATTGTCAAAAGTCAGTTGCTGTTTTTCATACACGACTTCCTCTGCGACAAAAGCATAAGGAATGGCTAAGATAGAAACGGGTTCGCCTTCGATAAGCTCACCATTAACTTCATAGTCAATTTTTAGTTTTAGCCCACCTTGCAACCAAGGTACGCTACGAAATAAAATGGGTTCTTCGTCTCCAATTTCCAAAGTAACTAGTCCAAAACTGTTGGTTTGGGTTTTGTGTACTTCCTCAAAAACTGTGCTGTTGCTGGCATTCAAGATATTAACCAAAACGATCACCTCTTGGTTAGTCCAAAGCAGCGTATCCTGGCGAACAATTGCCTGATAACTAATCTTGCGCGGTAGAGGCGAAAGATTAGTTTGTTGTGCAAGCAGGTTAACACTGCTCACGAATACTAAAAATAGAAAGGCTAGGAGTTTCATAATATAAATTTAGATTAGTAAAAAAATGTTATGGAAAATTAAGTTTAATATAACTATTAGTTTGATTTCAGCTTCCCATAAAGGGTTAGTAGATTTTATTGCTACCCAGTACCCATATTAATCTTGCTGATGTACCATTTTTTTAATTTTTTTCTTGTTGCAGCTAATCCAATTATTAGAACACTGACAGCAAACCAAAATATATAATAATATTGCTTTGACTTTGAAGCACGCGCGAGCTGGTGATTATCGCCTATTAATATCATCGCTGACCAATAGTAGGGATGAGCAAAAATATGGCTAGACTGTGCGATATAGTCTAATTTAGCGCGTTGAAGTGCTTCATCTTTGGAATTTGGTTGTTTTAAATACTTGTAGAAAGCGTTAGCTACCCAAGCGGTTTGCTCGTCATCAATGCTCCAAAGTGTAGCGATAATACTCTTCGCCCCCGTGTAAGTAAAAGCTCTTGCCAAACTCATTAGCCCCTCGCTTTGGTGGTATTTACCGAGATTAGTTTGGCAGGCACTCAAAAAGATAAGTTCAGCAGGAATAGACATTTGATAGATTTCAGCTGCATATAGCCTACCGTCTTCACTACTATCTTTAGGATGTGCGAAAGCGAGATAGGAAAAGTTAGGATACTCGGAGTTAGTAATGCCATGGGTAGCGAAATGAAAAATATTGTATTGAGGTAATAGGCGCTTAAACTCTTTTTCTTGAGCTTCTTGTCGGCGGATGAGTTTACCACGCCACAACCGCCGAATAGTTGCTGCCTCTTTGTTATTATGTGCTAATGGCTGCAAGCCTGTGGCTGAGTCAAAATAGGGCGCAATAGCGAGTAAGGCGGTACTTGCAGCAGGAGTTTGAGTTTTTGACCATTCCCAAAGTTGTATGGCACTGCTGTAACTGAATTGATAATGACGGAGCAAATAGTCGTGGGTGTTAAAATCATAAACCTGACTAACAGGTTGGCGTAAAAGTACCTCGAAAGGTAAATAAGCCAGTAATTTATCAGGAATCACAAGCACGCGCTTTTCTAGACGATGCTCAATGGGTTGTATCAATTGTTGATAAAAAAAGTGTGCCAAGTCGGTGTATGCTGTATAAAAACTATCAGGGAACGCCATATTGCTTGGGCTAACTTGTATAGTTTCATAAAGTAGTAACAGTTGGTTTTCAAAGTTTTTAGGTTTCGGTAATTGGATGGTATGCAAAGAATCCGAGTTAAAAACACTAATAAAGATATGATTATTTGTGACATGGTAATTAACTACACATTCATGGGTTTGTAATTTTTCCTGCCATTGTGTGAGGGAGGAAAGTTTAGGATGTGCAGAGAGAATGGCGGGATAAGTAGCTTGAAGTTGGGCTTGAATGTTTTTTAGTTGTTGCTGAAAGGTGTATTGTTGTTGTTGAAGTTGTTTGACTTTTTCTGTATTCGCTAAAATACCTTTAGTGTCTTCTTGAAATAGGCTATTTTCTATCCAAAGCAGTCGTTGAAGTAGCTGCTGTTCTTGAAGTGATAAGGGGTGAGCGTTAGGTAGATTATTTTTTAAGTGCTTGTGTTGTAAAGTGCTTTTTAGGTAAGCTGCTTTACTGCGTTCGGTGTATTGTAAGCCAATTTCATAGTAATTTTCATCAAAAACGGCAAGCGCAAAAGCTGTGGTCACCATACCATCGTAGAGACGGTCGTAGTGGTCGTTCCAGTAAAGGGTGGAAGATAGTTGTACTAAATTAGCTTGTTGTTGCTGAATGTAATCCTCCGCTTCGATGTAAGCCAGCCAAGCAGCAGTCCACGCGACTTGGCTAGCATTGCGGTTAGCAGTTTGTACAAATGCTTCGGCATTTAACAACAACAAAGCAGCAATCATATTAACGTGGTTAGAAGCGATATTCCCTTTAGAAACATATTGTAGCAATCCGAGCGCACGCGCGATTAAAAGTTTAGCTTTTGCATCATCTTGTTGCTCCACAGCTATTTGCGCAAGATAGAATAGGCATTGTGCTTTAAAAAAGAATTGTCTGGAGCAGCCGTGCGCAAGAGTTGATCAAATAATTGCACTGCTGTCTGCGTTTCTTGTTGCTGCCACTTGATTTTTGCAGCAAGTAGTTGTAACCGCGCTTGATCAGTATGCGCCATGTTGTCATCCATCGTGGTGGCAATAGCTTTGTTGATGTAAAATGCGGTTGCATCTAAGGATTGTTTGTCAAAGTAACAATTTGCTAAATTTTCATACACTTTTGCCAATAAAGCAGGTTGTACGTTTTTATGTTGTAAAATAATTGACTCAAATTGGGCAATGGCTTTGTCAAATTGAAATTTGTAACGGTAGCATAAGCCCAAACTGTTAGCAATTGTGTAAAAAGTGTTAGGGGACTGCTCTTGGTCGCAATAGCTGAGTGCAAGTTGATAATGTAGCGTTGCTTCGTCCATATCCGCATAATCCAAGTAACAGTTACCTATGTTTTGATGCACGAAAGCCAGTTGAATGGAGTTGACCTCAAAAGTTTTGGAGGCGTAGAGGCGAAGTGCCTCTTGATAATGTTTTAAAGCCAGTTGCGGTTGGTTTAATTGAGCCGCACAATTTCCTAAACTATTGAACAACAACGCGGTATTGCTGTGATAGTAGTTAGATTGTTGCAGTTGTAATCCCTGCTCAAAGTAATACTGCGCTGTTTGAATTTGCGCCTGTTCTAAGTTTAAATTTCCCAAATTGATTAATACAGGAAGTAGGGAAACACTATTTTCCCCAGCGGCTATTGTTTTTATACTTAGGGCTTTTTGAAGATATTTTTCAGCAGTTGTCCAATTTTTTTTTTGCTGATGGGCATAGCCCAAACTGGTATAAATAGAGGCTATATCAGGATGGTTATCCAGGAATTGTTGTTTTATTTTTTCTGCTTTTTTAAGAAAAGTAATGGCTTTGTCAGGTTGCTGGCTATCCAAAAGGCAGTTCCCAATATTTTGGTAAGTGTTGGCAACAGGAAGTCCATTGCTGCCGTATAGATGAAGGCGAATATTAAGCACTTTATGATGCAGTAGCAGTGCGTTCTCCAAATTTCCTACACGCCTGTTGGCATTGGCTTCTACATTTAAAAAATCGCTCCAGAGTGCAGTATTAGTAGTTGGTATTATTTTTTTTATGGAATCACAATAAGTAAGTACGCGATGGTTTTGGTCGTTGTCCAAAAAAGTTTTGGCTGTTTTAAGGTGAATGCTATCCAAGCGATTAGAAAAAACGCTCAGGGAGCAACAAGTCAGAAAAAAACAAGTATTGTTTAAACTTTACGCAAGTTATAGGCTTAAAAAGGTAAATCATGGATAGTAAAATAGGTATCTAATGTTTGGCAAATATAGGTTTTAATTGTTGCAAAGTGTCTATCTATATCAAAATTTATACCTATTGTTACGCAATTTACTTTTTGCTATTCGCAATTATTTTGAGTGTTCTCAATTTATAGGCTTTTGGGGTGAGTATGAAATAGTCAAATGCGAATACCGAGCTGTGCAACATTAACTATATGATAAATTTTAAGACATAATCGGCTGTATTGATAAAAAAATTAAAAAATTTTTAACTTTTTGGGTACTTAATTATTCATTCTTACACTCATTAATAGATGCAACTAAAAACCTATTCGGATGAAGAGCTTATCCTAGCTGTACAAGGAGATCATCCTGATTATTGCAACGCTGCCTTACGCCAGCTATATTTGGATAAAATGATTATAGCAAAAGTAAGAAACTTGATTTCGATGTTTGGAAATAGTAAAATAGATGCAGACGATATTTTACAGGAAGGAATTATGCTGCTTTACGACTTGATTCGGGAAGGAAAATTTCAGCAAAAAAGTAATGTGAGTACTTTTTTAATTGGAATTTGTAAGAATCTCATTCGCAATTATGGTAAGAAAGTGGATAGAATCGTTTTGAACGAAGAAATTAAAGACGATGCGACTTTAGACAATGAGGCGCAGAATCCAGAAGCGCAATTTCTATTACTAGAAAGATCAGAGGAGGCTATAGTGCGTGACCGAATTTTAGGACAATTGCTAGAAACCCTTACTGAAAACTGCAAAGCCGTACTAACGCTTTACTACTTCCACGCTAAAAATATGACCCAAATCGCCGAAGAACGAAGACTAAAAAATGCGAATATGGCAAAAAAAGCAGCCAGCCGATGCCGCGAGCAACTTCGGAACGCAATCGTAGGACAACCCAGTTTAGCGCAATTTTTAAAATCATCTTTATGAACAACTCAAATAACACGGATCGAATTGAAGCCTATGTGATGGACAATATGACTTCACAGGAAAAAATACAATTCGAGACAGAAATCAATAATGATTCTGAATTACTCAGCCAAGTAAATCTTTACAAATTGGAAGTTCAAGCACTAAAATTATTAGAGCGGCAGCAACTTCAAGCACAATTTGAGACTTGGAAAAAAGAAAAACAACAAGATACAGGAGCCACTGTACGCACATTTAAGACCAGAAATTATTTGCAAATACTATCTATTGCAGCTTCATTCCTTCTGTTGGTGGTGGCAGGTATGGGTTGGATAAATACTAATTATAGCAACGATGCTTTGGCAGACAGCTTGTTTGAAAATCCTATGGCGCGTAGCAGAGCAGACCAAAGTAGCGACCCATTGGCGGAAGCGTTGGAAGCTATGGCAGAAAAGGACTTTGAGCGCGCTATCACTTTGTTAAATGACTTTGATGGCACTTTATTTGCCACTAAAGCAACTTTAAAAAAGGGCGAGGCATACTACCAAAAAGGCGACTATGAAAAGGCAGCCGCCACTTATCAAAAAATTGTAAATAGTCCAAACGAGCAGCCCACAAATATCAACGAAGCCAACTGGCTTTTAGCAGGTGTTTACCTCAAACAAGGCGAGACCACCAAAGCTACTGCTTTGCTGAGTGAATTAGCTACTACTCCTAACATGCGCCAACAAGAAGCCAATGCTTTACTAAAAAAATATCAAAGTATTTGGCATCGCTTGACTTGGTAAGATAGGAGTGATAAAAACAAGTTTGTACTTTTTAACTATTTCATGTTGAAAACTTCAAAGATTTCTAGTTGACCAATTTCTCTATCTTCAGCACAAACAGTAACACCTTCAAAACATTAACTCTTAATGATTTATGCTTTAAAAAACTTTAGCCCTGACACTGTTTACAGAAAGAAACCAAAGAAAGAGCAACAACCAAATAATGTTTGGAACGGCTGATTTTTACGCTAATTTTTACAGAGGGAAAGAATTTATTACTAAGGACTATTTATTACTAAGGACTAATAGTGGAGCATTAACTACTAAACGAATTACTTTCTGCTTTACAAATAATTAACCATTCGTGTCATACTTTTGACAAAAACAAGCATAGATGCTTCGCGTTTTTGTATAGATTTGCAGTTGTAGTATTTTGTAAGTGTTAATTTTAACTATTTAGTAATTCGTAAAATAATGAAAGGAATTTTATTGCTATTTTCCACAATACTTTTGTGGTTACCCTCTAAGATGATTGCTCAAAATGAAAAGCTAGAAAGCATAGCACGTCAATACGTGGCTACTCAGGCTCCTCAATGGAACCTTACCGCCGAAGACGTAAGGAATATGACGGTGAGCGATCTTTATCGAACCGCGCACAATGGCGTGACACACGTTTACTTTATTCAAACCCATCAGGGGATTGCGCTGCACAATGCAATTATGAATGTTAGTATTTTACCCAACCAAAGGGTTCTATTTGCCAACAGCCGATTTTTACCCGACTTGGCGGCAGCAGTGAATACGACGTTGCCAATACTGAATCCAGAAGCCGCCATTGAAAAAGCAGCAGTACATTTGAAATTACAGCCCGACAAAACAATAGAAATGTTGGAACGAGTGGGTAACACCGAGTTTTATTTTTCGCGCTCCTGGGCTGGCTGATAATGACATCAAAGTGCAACTGCGCTATCAACGCATGGATGACCAAACTGCAAGATTAGTTTGGGATATGGCAATAGATGTACCAAATCATGCCGATTATTGGAGTTTGCGCGTGGACGCACTGAACGGTGAAGTATTGGATAAAAATAATTATACAGTTTACTGCCAACACGAACATTCAGTAGGTGCATCTTGCCATAATTGGGAAGAGGCTGCCACAACTGCTGCACCGTTATTACTTCCTAATGACGGAGCTACTTACAACGTATTTCCATTTCCAGTAGAAAGCCCCGTGCATGGTGCGCGAGCCTTATTGGTTAATCCTGCTGATTCGATAGCGTCTCCTTTTGGTTGGCATGACACCAATGGTATGGCTGGTGCAGAATTTACCATCACTCGAGGCAATAACGTCCACGCTTTCCCTGATACTTTGAACGTGAACGAATCGCGTGGTGGCGAACCAAGTGGTGGCAATACCTTATTTTTTGATTTTCCATTTAGCTTGGATCAAGAACCTGAAGAACATTTGGATTTTTCTACCACTCAATTGTTTTACGCCAATAATTACATCCATGATTTTACTTATGCTTATGGATTTGACGAGGCTGCTGGTAATTTTCAACAAAACAACTACGGCAGAGGTGGGCGTGGTGCAGACTACGTATCTGCACAATCCCAAGACGGCGGTGGCACCAACAATGCTAATTTTGCTACACCTCCTGATGGAAGTTCTGGACAAATGCAGATGTACCTTTGGAACCGAAACAATGGATTGTTGAATGTGACAGAACCAAGTGCCGTAGTTGGTGTATATGAAACCCGAACAGCAGAGTTTGGTGCAGCCATCTCTACCACGGCTGTCACTGGAGAAGTAACAATTGTGGACGACGCTAGTGGGCAACCTACTTTTGGTTGTAACCCTATTCAAAACGACTTAACAGGCAAAATTGCCTTAATTGATAGAGGAGGCTGCTTCTTTTCTATTAAAGCCTTCAATGCAGAACAGGCTGGTGCTATCGGTGTTATTATCTGCAACTTTGATGGCGGCGCGTTTTCGGGTATGAGTGCGGGTAGTAATGACCGAATCACCATTCCTTCTGTCATGATTCAATATTCGGATTGTGTGCGCTTGAGAGCATTTGCGGATAGAGGTTTGATAGTAAGTTTAGTACAGCCTCAAACCGATGGTCCTTCGCAAGTAGATGGCACATTGGATAACGGTATTGTGGCGCATGAGTACGGTCATGGAATTTCTAATCGCTTGACTGGTGGACCTTCGCAAGCAGGTTGTTTGATTAATGATGAGCAAATGGGAGAAGGTTGGAGCGACTTTTTCTCGCTAGTCACTACCGTAAAGCCAGAAGATGTGGGTACAAAAGCTAGAGGTATTGGTACTTTTGCACAGAATCAAGACCCAAATTCTAATGGAATCCGACGCTTTCCATATTCTATTAGTCAGGAGGTAAATCCCCAAACCCTTTTGGATATTGTGGCTACTACTTCTCCGCATGGGTTGGGAGAAATTTGGACGACAGTGCTTTGGGATTTGTATTGGACGATGGTGGAGCAATATGGCTTTGACCCTGATTTAATAAATGGAAAAGGCGGTAATAATCTAGCTGTGCAATTGGTGATGGATGGCATGAAATTACAAGCCTGTAATCCTGGGTTTTTAGATGGTAGAGATGCCATCTTGAAAGCAGATATTGCCAATAATGAAGGTGCAAACCAATGCCTGATTTGGGAAGTGTTTGCGCGCAGAGGATTGGGCTGGGATGCTTTACAAAGAGATAATAACAACCGCAACGACAATAAAGAAGGCTTCCTGACGCGCCCAGATTGTATCAAGGAATTGAAGATAGAGAAGCAAATGACTGATGAAGTGCAAGCAGGCGATACGGTCACAGTAACGTTGTTGGTCATCAACCACAAAGATACGCCAGTGAGTAAATTGAACATTCAGGACTCTATTCCAGCAGGCACTCGTTTTAGCAAATTTATCAATACTCCTGAAACTGTAACTAGCAGTGACAATAGCAGCTATGTAAGTTTTGAAGTAGGTGAATTATTAAGTGGAGATAGTTTAAGGCTCGTTTATCAACTCCTTACAGATGCAGAAAAATCTTCTGTGAGTATTTTTATGGATGATATGGAAGGCGACGATTCTAAATGGAATTATTTCCCGTTGGATGAAGGTTTATTGATTTGGTTGATCGTAGAAGAAGCGGGCGTAGAAGGTTCTTCTGCTTGGTATGTTACCTCTGACCGCGAACGACCACAGGACCAAGTGTTAGAAACGCTTGAACCTATATTAATCACAGGCGAACAGCCAGTACTTCGATTTACGCATCAATTTGATACCGAATGGGGTTTTGATGGTGGATTTATACAAGTTTCTACTAACGGCACTAGCTGGACTAACTTGGAAAGTCAATACTTTAGAAATGGCTACGAAACTACTTTGTCCTACAATACCATTTCCATTCCTAACTTGAATGCTTTTGCAGGCACAGGCATGGAGTTCAGAACCAGTTACGTGGACTTGAGCCAGTACATTGGTGAGCAATTGTATGTGCGCTTCCGATTCGGCTCAGATGCAGAAGTAGAAAGTTTTGGCTGGATCGTTGATAACATTGAGGTAATGGACATGATCAACTACAACAGCACTGCCTGTGTGTTTTCCGCAGAAGGTGATATGGCTTGTACCATAGCACAGCAAAGGGGAACAGTGGTGACGCCAAGTGCAGTAACTACTTCCACAACAGCTACTATGCCAGAAGCTATTTCGTTGCAAGTATATCCAAATCCTACAAGCACTTCCAGTCATGTTCTCATCAATACGGTGGCATCAGGAGAAATGGTAATTTCTGTGATTGGAATGGATGGTAAAATTCATACACAACAAAAACAATATCTTCAAGCAGGCTACAACTACTTTCCTTTGGAAACTAGCCATTTGACGGATGGTTTTTACTTCGTCAAAATAGAAAGCGATTGGGGAAGCCAGGTGGAAAAGTTGATTAAAAACTAAGCAAGTGTTGATTATCTAATTCTTGTCTAAATGTAGGCGCGTTCTAAGACACGCCTACATTTAACACTACTACTCGCCAGTACATGGCAAAATTCTATTCCTTAATCAAAAAGATGATTTGATCCTATTTTGAAGGAAAATATTTTTTTATACTAAAAAAATTACATCTTTCTGAAAATCCAAAATAATAATATAATTTTGCTCCATTAGAGATTATTATTTCTTTACAAACAAACACGTATGAAGAATTTTAGCTTACTGATGCTTTGCTTTGTGCTATCTATCGCTTCAATGGCACAAAAGAACATAACTGGAACTATCACCAATACTCAAGGTGAGCCATTGATAGGTGCCAGTGTTCAAGTTGTGGGTACTTCCACGGGGACAGTAGCGGATGTGGATGGAAATTACAGCATTGATGCTGGCAATGGAACTTCCTTGCTATTCAGCTACACAGGCTACGAATCAAAAACTGTGACAATTGGTACACAATCTGTAATTAATATTCAATTATCAGAGGGTGTGGCGTTGGAAGAGGTTGTGGTAACGGCTTTAGGAATCTCTAGAGAAAAGAAAAACCTAACTTATGCCACCCAAAACGTCAGCACGGAAGAACTTTCCCAAGCGCGCGAATTGAATGTTATCAACTCTCTTTCTGGTAAAGTAGCTGGTCTTTCTATCAGCCTTCGGGTTCGGGAGTCGGTGCAGCTTCTCGTGTTATTTTGCGAGGAAACCGCTCCATTGCTGGAGATAGCCAACCACTTTACGTCATTGATGGGGTGCCGATTGTCGGTGACATTACGGACATTAACCCAGATGATATTGCTTCTATTTCGGTATTGAAAGGACCTAACGCGGCAGCACTGTATGGAAATCGTGCAAACAATGGCGCGATTATTATTGAAACTAAGCGTGGACAATCAGGAGATGCAAGAATTACGTTGAGCACTACGTTGACAGCTAGTCAACCTATCATTTTGACGGATTATCAAACCGAGTATAGCCAAGGTAACAATGGCATCTACGCAGGTAACTCTGAGGAAGCTTGGGGTGCGCGCATCGCGGGACAATCTGTGCCACATTGGTCAAACAATCCAGATTTTCCAAGTAAAACTTATAACTTATCGGCACAAGACAATGTGAGTGACTTTTTTCAAACAGGCTACAATTCTGCAACCAGCCTTGCAGTGAGCGGTGGTACAGAAAAAGCCCAAACTTACTTCTCTTACACCTTCACCGATGCAGAAGGTATTGTGCCAAATAACGAATTGCGCCGCCATAACATCAACGCTAGAGTGAGCAACCAAATTGGCGAACGCTTGCGCTTAGATGCAAAAGTAACGTACATCAGAGAGGACATTGATAACGAGTTACCGCAAGGGGAAAGTTTTGACAACCCTGTTCGACATGCTTTGCGCTTGCCGCCAAATATAACTACGGAAGACTTAGAAATCTTTGAATTTACAAACTCTGCAGGTGCTAATTTGCAACATTACTGGAATCCAGGTTCTAATGGCGGCGCAAACCCCTATTGGACCATTAACAGAAATACGAACCAACGCGACTTAGACCGCGTTATTGGGTTGGCTTCTTTGACTTATGACATCACGAAGGATTTGTCTTTGATGGTGCGTTCATCGGTGGATAAGATTAACCGTCAATGGGAAAATATTTGGTGGAACAACAGTTATATTATTGCAGATAACGGACGATTCACGGTGGCAACGGCATCCTCTCTAGAGTGGAATAGCGATGTGTTATTAAATTTCAACAAAGATATTTCTGAAAACTTATACATCAATGTACTGGCAGGAGCAAACGCCAGAAAAGAACGCGGTTCTTTCTTGCAAGGTACCACAGGACAGCAATTGACAGTACCTAACTTCTTTGCTATTAGTAATTCGCAGGACAATCAGGCTTCTCATAATTTTGGAACACCAAGAGATGTCAACTCTGTGTATGCTTCAGCAGCTATAACCTTTTTGGATGCAATTACGTTGGATTTAACAGCGCGTAACGACTGGAGTTCTACGCTTCCAAGCGACAACTGGTCGTTTTTCTATCCTTCTGTGGGTTTGAGTGCAGTTATTTCTGAATTAGTGGAATTGCCTAGTTTCTTCACCTTTGCTAAAGTGCGGGCGAATTGGGCGCAAGTGGGTAATGATACCGATCCTTTCCAAACCCTTCGCAGTGCTTCAGTGGTAGCAGGGGGCAGAAATGGTTTTTTAGTCATCAGCACTACAATTCCGAATGAATCGTTGTTACCTGAAGAAACAGTTTCTATTGACTTAGGAGCGGATTTGCGCTTCTTCAATGGACGATTGGGCTTGGATATTGCTTACTATAAAACTAACTCTAGAAATCAATTGTTCTCTGTGGCACTTCCAGTGGGTTCTGGTGCAGAGCAGTTCTTTACAAACGGTGGAGACGTCGAAAACAGAGGTGTAGAAGCCGTGTTGAACCTTACGCCTGTGAAAACCAACGATTTTAGTTGGGATATTTCCTTCAATTTCACGACAAACACCAGTGAAGTTGTAAAAATCAATGATGAGCGTCCAAGTATTCAAGTTGCTTCTGACTTCTTACGCGCTTTCCGCATTGAGCAAGGGCGACCATTTGGTGAAGTGTATTCAAGAGGTTTTCAAAGAGACGCTCAAGGACGCATTATCGTAGGAACAGATGGATTGCCAAAAATTACTTCTGGCTTAACGACATTGGTAGCAAATTACAACCCAGATTGGTTGGGTGGTTTGCGCAATGAATTGAACTATAAAAACTTCAATTTCAGCTTCTTGATTGATATTCGCCAAGGCGGTAGCGTTACTTCGCTAACCAACGCTATTATTTACGGCGATGGTCTGACAACTCAAACACTTGCAGGTAGAGAAGGTAATGTCGTGTTTGGAGAAGGAGAATTTGGGGAATGGGGTGAAGCTGTAAAAGAAGATGGTACTCCGAATAATATTCCAATCAATGCAGAAACTTTTTGGCGTAAAGTAGGCGGTCGAAACGCACCAGTGGGTGAAGTGTTCTCTAGAGATGCCTCTAACGTGCGTTTGCGCGAATTGGTATTGGGCTATCGTTTACCTATCAAGAGCGGTCCAGTTTCTGGTGCCAGCATTTCATTTGTAGGTCGTAACTTGTTCTTCTTATCCAACGCAGCAGAAGATATTGACCCAGAAGTATTAGTAGGTACAGGTAAAGCGGGGGAAGGTTTCCAATCCTTTGGACCACCAACCACTCGTTCTTTTGGATTTAGCTTGAATCTAGAGTTTTAATATTGATGAAATTTATTGATGTTAAACAAAAAGTAGAAAATATCTTTTACTTTTCACAAACATCAATAATTTGAATTTTTGTTAAAATAACCGTACAAGTAACCAAAAAAATAAAATTTGACAGAAAATCAAGAATTGATTGCCGTCAAATCAATAATTTTGTTAATGCTTTTTAATTAAATCAAATAGCGATGAAATACATCAAATATGTTTTATTCATAGCGAGCATTGGTTTCGTGAGTGGGTGTACAGAAGATTTCGAGGAACTAAACACCAACCCGAATGCGCTAATTGCCAGTGATGTGAATGTTTCCTTGCTTGGACAAGGGTTTGCAAACGCACAATACAATACAGTAAATGGTTTGAACTGGAGATTTCAAATTTCAGAAAACTTGTTTTCTGATTTGTACTGTCAGTATTTTGCGACAACTGCTGCCAACTTTGATTCTGACCGCTACGTAGAAGTAGGTCGTTGGATTGACTTGGCATGGAGTTCTTTCTACGGTCAAGCTGCTCCAGCTATTAAATTTGTAGAGGATTTTACAAAAGAAAATAATTTGCCAGAAGAAGGCGCAGTAAACGCCATCTGGAAAGTGTATGGTTACCAACGTGTTACAGAATTACTGGGTCCTGTTATTTACTCTGAATTTGGTAACGGAGAAACCTCTGTGGCTTATGACACGCAGGAAGAAATGTACAGAAGTTTCTTCCCTACTTTGGATGCTGCGGTTGCGATACTGAAAAGTTCTTCTAAAACCAACGTGTTTGGAACAAACGATCAAATCTTTTCAGGAGATGTAACTAAGTGGATTAAGTTTGCCAACTCTTTACGTTTGCGCTTAGCTATGCGTGTGAAGTATGTTGATCCCGCGCTAGCAAAAGTAGAAGCAGAGAAAGCAGTAGCAGGTGGTTTGTTGGAATCTAATGCAGACAACGCTTACATGTTGACTACTCTAAACTCTATGAATCCATTTACTACCATCACCAACTGGGGTGAATTTCGTATGAGTGCTTTGATGGAAAGTGTGTTGGAAGGTTACGGCGACCCGCGTATTAGCTTGTACTTCAGCCCTGCTGCGGCTGGTGATACAGACGGCGACGGTTCTCCCTACGAAGGTTTAAGAAACGGACAGGCAAAAGTGGACAAAGTGCCAGCATTAAATAGTAACAACTCTGATTTAGGTCAGATTTGGCTGCCACCAAATAAGGGTGGTACAAATCCTCCTATCTTGGTTATGACGGCAGCGGAATCTTTCTTCTTACGCGCTGAAGGGGCTTTAGAAGGCTGGAATATGGGCGGTTCTGCTAAATCGTTGTACGAGCAAGGTATCCGTTTATCTATGCAAGATCGCGTAAAAGCACCTGATGATGCTATTAATGCTTATATTGCAAGCAAAAATATACCTACTGCAGCTGACCCTAATTCTCCTCCAACTACTAATATTCCTGTAGCCTTTGAGGAATCAGGAAGCAAGGAACGTCAGCTAGAACAGATTATTACCCAAAAGTGGATAGCATTGTATCCAGATGGTTGGGAGGCATTCGCAGAAGTGCGTAGAACAGGCTATCCTAAGCTGTATCCTGTCTTATTTTCAGAAAATGCAGATTTAGCGCCAACCGATGTTTTCAGAAGAATGACTTTCGTGGACGGCGAATTTAACAATAATAAAGCAGCGGTGGAAGCTGCTGCACAATTACCTGAACTCAATAGTAGAGGAGGTGACAAAAACAGCACTAAACTTTGGTGGGATGCAAAGCAGTAAAATTAGAAGATAGTGTGAAAAAATAAAAAATTTCACATTCCGTTTTTATTCAAAGACTAGCACTCGCACAAAAGAGTGCTAGTCTTTTTTTTTGAAACCATAAAACATAAACAAAATAAATTAGTTCGTTATTAATTATTAAATCAAAATGAATAATTGAATGAGCAAGACTTTTAATCTTAAACAATACGGTATTGATGTAGAAGAAATTTATCACAACGAGAGTGTACCTAAACTTTACGAGATTGCTTTGAGTCTCGAAAAAGGTACTACTATTTCGGACAAAGGTGCGTTATTGGTATATTCTGGGGAAAAAACAGGAAGAAGTCCCAAAGATAAGCGCATAGTCAGAAATCCAGAATCTGAACAAAATATTGATTGGGGAAAAGTTAATATCGAACTTGATCAATATACCTTCATGGTGAACCGCGAACGCGCTATTGATTACCTAAATACTAGGGAGCGTTTGTTTGTCGTGGATGCTTATGCAGGTTGGGATAGCGAATACCAAATTAAAGTTCGCGTCATCTGCACCCGTGCTTACCA
>JAAUTG010000415.1 GCA_012031785.1 Saprospiraceae bacterium
TAATAATCAAGAAAAATTTTTAGTTAAATTCACGCAAAAAGTTGGTTAAACTATGGTTAAAGCAAAGTAGTATTTATTTGATGTTTTTTATACAAATAATTGATTATTAATTTTTTATAAGTAGTTCTTTAAATAAAGGCTAGTGACAAAACAAAGCCAGCATACGTCCTAGTTTGTAAAATGTAATAACTTAGTTCTCGTTATTGGTATCAACAAAAATTTATTTTTTAACAAAAATTGATGTTCAATGAAGAATAATTTGCTAAAGAACAGCAAAAATGGATGGATAGCTTTACTGTTAGTAATTGGTCTAGCATTCAATACTCACGCGCAAAAGGTAGCAGTAGTGGACATAACCACAGTATTAGAAAGTTTAGATGAATACAAAAAAGCGCAAGAAGACTTGGATAGAGTAGCTGCAAAATGGAGACAGGAAATCGCGCAGGAATATGACCGAATCAAAGGGATGTACAACAAATACCAAGCAGAACAAGTGCTTTTGAGTGATGAAACACGCCGCCAGCGCGAGGATGAAATTACAGAAAAAGAAAAACAAGTGCGTGATTTACAGCGTGTAAAATTCGGTCCAGAAGGTGAACTATTCCAGCGTCGTCAAGAGTTAGTGCAACCTATTCAAGAAAAAGTCTATCAAGTGATTGAATCCTATGCTAGCGACAAAGGACTAGATTTAGTGTTGGACCGCTCTAGCGCAGCAGGACTGATTTTCAGTAAGCCAGATATTGACATCACGGAAGACATTGTAAAACGAGTAAAATAATGCAGTAATTAGCGATGGAGTGATTGAACAGCTAGTTTTTCAATCGTTAATCAATCATTAACAGGTATTTTCGATGCTGCAAAGATATAGGAGTAGGGTAGGGCGATTTTTAATCAAACTACTTCGTACCGCAAATACAAAAATATTATCTTTGCAGCCTATTTTTAATATTTCACATTTTAATTCACGTAAAGAATGAAAAACATACTTCGAGTAACTGTGTTTTGTATGTTGTCCTTAGCTTTTGTAGCAAGTGCACAAGCGCAAAAGTTCGGTTACATTAACTCTGCCGCGCTTCTAGCAGAAATGCCTAAAGTCAAGCAAGCAGATTCAAATATCGAAGCTTACCAAAAACAATTGGAAAAGCGTTACCAGCAAGACGTTCAAGCATTACAGCAGATGTATTTGGAGATTCAGAAAAAAGTAAACGAAGGTACTTTGTCGCCAAAAACAACAAGAAGAAGAAGCTGCTAAGTTAAGAACAAAAGAAGAAGAAATCCGCAAATTTGAAGTGGATAGTCAGGAGCAAATCTTGAAAAAGCGCGAAGAATTAGTACAACCTATTTTGGACGAAGTAAACGCAGCGATTCAAGCTGTAGCCAAAGAAAATGGCTACCAATTCATCTTCGATGAGCAAGTTCTGTTGTTCAAAGATGCCACTTTGGACATCACAAAACTGGTGAAGACAAAGTTGGGGCTACAATAATTCATCCAAAACGATGAGATTTGTAGGGTTGACTAGTTTGCAGCCAAACTAATTAACCCTACAAATTTTATCATAGCTTACACTTACACGTAGCGTTTTATCAACCCTCAACGGACACTAAGTTCCTCCAAAGTTTCTTCCATATCTGCTTCCTTCCTTTTGAAATAAGTGAACAAGGCTTGATAGACTTCCAGCACTTCCTTGCCCGTAACCTCTTCTGTTCGGTCTATCTTAACGACCGCACGCTTCGATTTTAACTTCTTTGTATAAATCTAAAATGATAATTTTCAGCAACTTGTAAATAGATGATGCCAAATTATAGTAAATCTTTTAAAAAATCTTTGCATCGTTAATACAGACTTTATATATTGGTCTCTAAATAAAAAAAACAGTAAAATATGAAACTCATTTACTCGCTCTACGCGATATTATTTTGTGGATATTTGTACGGACAATCGTCCTTTATACAGCCGCCTTTTACTCCAGCTGCCACGCGCCTCAATGGCTATCAGCAACGATTACAAGCTGCTGAAAATTCATTAGCCAATCAAATCCCTTTCAAAAGTATCGGACCCGCTGTATTTTCTGGAAGAGTAGCAGATGTAGCGGTTTCGCCCAAAGATCCAACTCACTTTTATGTAGCTTATGCCTCTGGTGGTCTGTGGAAAACAGAAAATAATGGCATGTCCTTCCAGCCACTTTTTGACCAAGAAATTGTGATGACGATTGGTGATATTGCAGTGGACTGGACGCGGAATACAATATGGGTAGGCACAGGAGAGGTAAACTCTAGTCGCTCCTCCTACGCTGGGGTCGGGATGTTCAAAAGTGAAGATGGTGGCAAAACTTGGCAACATCGCGGCTTAGAAGAAAGTCACCATATTGGTCGAGTCGTTTTACACCCAACCAATCCAAATATAGTTTGGGTGGCAGTGCTTGGACATTTGTATTCCCCTAATCAAGAACGTGGTGTGTATAAAACCAGTGATGGTGGTAAGACTTGGCAACAAACCTTATTCGTCCATGAAAATGCAGGTGCAGTAGATTTAGTAGTTGATCCCACCAATCCCAACGTGCTTTATGCCTCTACTTGGGAACGCACACGTAGGGCTTGGGATTTCGTAGAATCTGGTGAAGGTTCGGGCATTTACAAAAGTACGGATGGTGGTAATACTTGGACGCTCCAAATCATCGCCAGTAGCGGCTTTCCAATGGGAGAGGGTACAGGTAGAATTGGGTTAGCCATGTATAAAGATAAAAATAAATCTGTGCTGTATGCCATTTTAGATAATTATTTCCGCCGCCCGAAAAAAGAAGAAGAAACAAAGAAAGAAGTTTTGGTTAAAAATGATTTTAAAACCATGACCCAAAGCGAGTTTCTAGCTTTAGATGAGAAAAAATTAACCACTTTTTTGCGGGACAATGGCTTTGCTAGAAAATACGACGCGAAAACAGTATTCGACCTCGTGAAAACGAATAAAATAAAACCTGTGGCATTGGCAGAATATTTAGAGGATGCCAACTCTTTGCTGTTCGATACTGAGGTAATTGGGGCAGAAGTCTATCGCTCTGATAATGGCGGTAAAACTTGGACAAAACCCATGATAAATACTTAGATGCCGTCTATAACACTTATGGATATTACTTCGGACAAATTACAGTTGCTCCCAATGATGCCAATAAAATTTACATCCTTGGTGTCCCTGTATTACGTTCTGATGATGGTGGAAAAAATTGGAAATCCATCAACGGCGATAATGTCCATTCAGACCATCATATTTTATGGGCTAATCCAAATCGCCCTGGTCATTTGATATTAGGCAATGACGGTGGAATCAATATTTCTTACGACGATGGTGCTACTTGGAATAAATGTAACACTCCGCCTGTTGGTCAATTTTACTATATCGCAGTAGATGAAGCACCGACCTACAATGTATATGGCGGGTTGCAGGATAACGGTGTTTGGAAAGGTCCAAGCACATACAGTGCAAGTTTGGATTGGCACGATACTGGTGA
>JAAUTG010000416.1 GCA_012031785.1 Saprospiraceae bacterium
TCTTGACTTCTTAATCAAGTCGCTCATGTTATTACCGAGCTCTGAGACAATGAGGTCATCACTATCGAAAGCGGTAACATCAGGAACTGCATTAAGATTCAAAGTGTGGAAAGAAGAGTTGAGTCTTTTTCTCGAGTCGTACCGGTGACAATACGTACATCCTCTTTGTTTTGCTTCTTCTTTTTTTGTATAATATTTATTAAAAAAAAATGTAATAGTTTTTGCAATTACATATAAATGTTTGTCATTTATAAATTTAAATAAATTTTAAAATCGAACAAATAATACGGTGTTGCTGGTATTTTGATGATTGGTAAAGCCAAAACAAAAAGGAAGAATTTTAATCGTAAAAGTGTGAGGTGGTTAAATTTTCTGTAAATTTAACCACCTCACGGAAGATAGATTGAGCGGTAAAATAGCTATGGTATATTTTTCAACTACCTATTAATTTTTGAAAGTTTGCTTATAAAGAATTGGTTTTCGATTGTCTTGTGCATCCTTCATAAAATACAACTCAAAATATTCATTTCTTGCCCAAGTGTCAATCATATTGTCGTAAAATGGACTACTTGGTGTTCCAGATTGACCACCCGGATAGACTCCATATCCTTTGGGTTCATCTCCTAATTCTACTACCATGCGCCAAGAAGGACCAGATGTTTTAGAGACTGCATTTGGGGCTAAGCGAAAGCCATTAGTAGGAATCTCGTATCTACCAAAAGGCTTGATGCTGCCCGATAAATGAGCGATGTATGTTCCTCGATACTGCTGCCAAGTGTAGGATTTGTCTTCAAGTTTTTCACCTAGCGTTTCTTTCATTTTGAAAAAGGCTTGCGTCACCACCATTTGAGGTGTTTCTGTTTTTTCGGTTCGCTTTGATGTCCCAAATACATTCAACAAATGCTCATTCATCATCTCCACTGTTCGCCAATCGCTAGGTTGTAGAATTTCGATAGAATCTTGATAGACCCACAATTCATCCCAAAGCAATTGATAAATTTGGTTTGACCACTCTAGGAATAGAGCAGGCGCAGACAAATCTTTATCAAAACGATAATTCCAATCCTGCAATAGTTTTACCAAACCTTGATCTATGGTATTGAGTTGAGTAGTATCCAGTAACTGGAGCATCAAAGGCAGTGATTCCTCTGCAAATAGGCTGTAACTGCTGGTTTGTAACTCCATCATATCTTGAACCGTAATACCATTCATGCGCTCCAATTCTTGATTGATGTAGCGTCCGCGATAGTGATCGAAACTTTCACTATTGTAGTAATAAGGGTAAGTAGCGTCTGTGGAGCGTTGATTGGCAGAAGCTACAAAACCTCGCAAAGGATTTTTCACCTGCGGCACTTCGCTCTTAGGAATGAAGCCTTGCCATTCATTTTTACTTTTGCTGCCATCTTGCACAAAACGTCCTTGCCCAAGTTGTTTGATTGGTAATTTCCCGTTCACTTTCAAGGCAATATCTCCTGATTTAGAAGCAAAAACAAAATTCTGTGCTGGAATGTCGTAGTAAGCTAAAGCTGCTGAATAATCTTCATAATTTTTTGCAGCATTCAGCAAAAGAAAGGTTTTCCACTCCTCCTTGCCTAGCTTTTCTAAACTCAACCAACGCATTGCCAAGTCTTTGTAATTCGCATCTGCTGATTCATATACAATCGGTCCGTAATGCGTATATTTCACTTGCTCCACTACGGGCTTCGCTCCCTTAATCTTGATTACTTCTTCCCTTATTTCCACTTTTCGTGCCTCATCGTCGTAGCGATACACCGTTTTGGCTTCATCTATCCACTCCATCGTGTACCAGTCCGTCACATCTTGTCCTACATTAGTCACGCCCCAAGCAATATCGTTGTTGAAACCAATAATCACGCCCGGTATTCCCGGCAAAGACACGCCATAGGCATTGAGTTCAGGGGTATGTAACTGAATTTCGTACCAAATAGAAGGCAAGGTTAAGTTTAAATGTGGGTCGTTGCAAAGAATGGGTTTACCAGAAGCAGTCTTAGTACCAGAAAACTGCCCAATTGTTACTACCAATCCCAACCTCGGAACGTGGCAGAGCGGGATATGGAATCCGCTGACCAATTGGTAATGGAATAGTATCGGTGAGATTGGATTGGCGAATAGAATCAGTTTTAAAAATAGTGCCAACAGGAATGACTGGAGATTGCTTTTGGTTCAGTTCAGGAAATAAGAAGTCAAATGTGGCATTGCCAAACATAGCTAAACTATTAGTGGCTTCCAAGTCTTCATACCGAAAGTTGAGGGTTTGCGCCATATTCTTCAAGAACAAAGCCGATCTCAACATAGTCCAAGGAGTCGGTTGAAACCCCATTAGTTTGTATTCCGTAGGATAATCTTTTGGGGAAAGTTTTTGGATGTAAGCGTTGACACCTGCTGCATAAGCCTCCAACAAATAATAGTCTTCGCTTTCTTTCCAACTTTCTACTGCCCGCTCCGCAGCTACTAACATACCGCGCCGACGTTGCAAGCGGTCGTATTCTAAGGTACGCGCTCCCAAAACTTCCGAAAGTTGACCAGCAGCAGCACGAGTGGCAATATCCATTTGCCAAAGCCGATGTTGGGCAGTTACATAACCTTGCGCGAACAAGGCATCTTCTAAGTTATCTGCAAAGATATGAGGCACTAAGCGCTCGTCATAAACCACTTCCACATTGGCTTTTAAGCCTTTAAGTCTTCGGTTTTTATAATCGCTCTTTGATTCTGCTTTTGCGTTTTGCCAGAAACCTTCAAAAGGGCTCATCAGTTTGCCCAATGCTGGAATGTCCTGAATGCCGAAAGGAGAAGATGTGTTTAGCACATAACTCAAACCTAAAGTAATCAAAAGAGGTATGAAGAATTTTATCCATTTCATATCGTTAATGTTGTAGGCTGCTCTTTTTACTGCACCGAAGCAAAATTAAAAAATTGACAATCAAGTTAATGTACTCTTTTAATTAAATTAATTGACAATCATCTTAATAGATTATCAATGGTATTGAAAATTTAAAAGCGAATTTTAAACTTTATTGATTTTTCAAAAACCATCTCGAAACGGCTACAAAAGTATTTATTTTTTTACTTTACACGATTTTATTTCCCGAATAGCGTAGGATATAGTCCTTAGACTAACTCAAATTGAAGTTTTGCCAAATTATTATATACCCCATCATCGAGTAAAGAAAGTTCGGTATGGTTGCCTGATTCTACAATTCGACCATTTTCTAGTACATAAATGCAATCCACGTCTCGAATAGTGGACAAACGATGGGCAATAATAATAGAAGTACGACCTTCCATCAACACATTTAAGGCATCTTGCACCACTTTTTCGGATTCTGCATCTAAAGAAGAGGTGGCTTCATCCAGTAGTAAAATTGCAGGGTCTTTAAGAATAGCGCGCGCAATGGCGATACGTTGACGTTGACCACCTGATAATTTTACACCTCTTTCCCCAACAATAGTTTGTAACCCCTT
>JAAUTG010000098.1 GCA_012031785.1 Saprospiraceae bacterium
CGACTTCTGTAAATGCCACTGCACGAATGTCGCTTCTAATCTGATTGGTGCGCAAATAAGCGACTGCATTCCAGACTGCAGCAATCAATAAAAAATCATAGCAAACCAGAGCGATACGTGGAAATAAGTATTGCGAATCGTTTCTTGCAGAATATTCCTGAACGGATAAGTGACGAAATCTCGTTCGGAGAGTTTTGCTATATCTGTATTTTTCCAAATTTCCAGTCCCAAAATAGGGTCAATAGAATCCTGTGTAATAAAAATAGCACTAGGCAATACCGAGTAGCCATCTTTGGGATTATCCATCACTAAAGCACAATCCTGAACACGCACTGGAAGGGGTAGAAAATTAGGGATATCAAATTGTAGCGTCAAATTCGTTTCGCTCTTTATTTGAATAACCGTCGCTGCCAATGTAAGGCTATCATTAAGTTTTAGCCATGCCTTTAAGCCCGACGCGCCTTGTTGATAGTGGGTATTATAGCCTTGCACCTCCACGATAGCAGTATCGCCAGTGCGAAAACTTTGTGGCGTAACTGCAACAATACCCGGTGAAAGCGGCACAATCATTCCCACAATAAAACTATACAAAAGGATAACCACAGCAGCTATCTTATACCAATTTTTCATAATCAAATACTTTGAATGTCTCTAGCTTGGTCAATACCATCTAGTATCAAATGCAAATATATTGGAAATGTTTGGACAAAAAATAGGCTTATTGCTGGAATGACACAGGAAAGATATAGTGGCGTTGATTTTGACTTAGCATCAGGATTTCTTGACAGATTATTGCTTCTCAAAATCCTGATGCTAAGTCGCTTTTTGCCTTTGCCAAGGGTTGATATTGCTTGTTGTGTTAGCTAACCCTCACTGCTCAAAGATACCTCTATTTGAACCAATAGCAAAAAGCCATTTGTAATAAAATAAGAACAGTTTAAATAAACCGCTCTAGGTCTGTACCAATCATTGCCTTCAGAGTCGCTAAAGCTAATCCATTAGCCTGAACTGGGGAAAACCCTCTGTCCATATAATGGTCTTCTAACTGGATTTGAGTTTGAAAATACGTCAATTTAAGTGCAACTACTAGTTTTTGATGTAAAGGGTCGCGGCTTGCCCACGCATTCAAGTTTTGCCAAAGCAGGTCATTCCAAGCTACCAAGCCATCTATTTCGGTTTGGTTTAAAGCCGCTGGTGCAAGATATAATTTGGAAAGTTGCGATGAAACGGTACTGGTTGTGTTCTCGCTTATATCGCTGGTGAGTGCTTGTAAAACACGCACACTTTCCCATTGCGCAAAACTGTTGCAATCAGCCGCCAAGTTGGGGTTTACGCCACCTGAAATCGCGCTATTTACCTCTTTGGGATGTCGCTCAAACATCCAACACGGCACTGTGTAGTCATTTGAGCGCGATGAATGTACACTAGGTGTCGGATAACTTGCTCCAAATCGTTGTACGCATAAGTCGCCTTTGGGTCAAGTGGTGGACGATTGGCGGCATTCACTCCTTGAAAAGCAGCACTAATAGCCCCATTCATTAAATTATTTACGCCGCTAGATGGTCCATTTTTTTGAAATAACCAGTACGCTTGATAGGCTTTTGCAAGTGGTTGCGTGGAGCGTGTGAACACTTTATAAGATTCCTCAGATGCTTCCCAAAGAGTATTAATTGCAGTTTGAAGCGGAGATACCGTTGTTTTATCTGTGCTGCTTTTCAACTGATTAGCATATTGGGAAAGGAGTTTGTATTTTTTGTATTGTGCGTTATTGTTAGCGGCTTGTGCAAAAGCATCTGCCGTACCTTCACCGTACCAACCATCTATGGACCCCGTGTAGGCTTTGATGCTTTTCAGTGTGGTTTGTAAATCAAGCACAGAGCGACGTTTAACATTACTTCTGATGCGAGGCACGCTTAAATTAGCGACCGTAGAAGTATTTTCGTTGGACTCAAAGCTGGTAGGTGTAGCTCCTTTAGCAGTAAAGTTTGAGTTGTCGCGTACTGTATTCACTTTTTCTGGGCGTCCAGAGCCAAAGGAATCAAGGGTTGCTTAAAGTCGCCTAGCTCAAAAGCTCCTGGCTGGTGCAAAAGTGCGTTATTGATGATTTTAGGGAAAGCATCTTTAAAGCCTTTAACTTTTATTTTGCTCAATTCCAATTTAGCATCATTCACATTAGCATAAGTACCTGTCACAATTTTGAGCTGATTATTTTCAATTAACACAAAAATATTACCTACTTCATAAAAAGGCGCCCAATTTATTTTTTCTTTATATGAGCGGGTTGCTAATTGGATGACAGCTACGGACTTACCCAGTGTAGTGCTTCTTCGTACTACTGCTGCATCGCTAAAGCCACTTTGACGAATTTGACTTTCTGCGGCAGCAGCAGCTTGTACATTATCAAAATCACCTACAAAAACGCGAAATGTACTGCCTTCATCTTCTTCTGCATATAGGTAGCCTAGCGGCTTAATGGATTCAAAATCAGAAAGTTTTGGATTCAGGAATAGCCCTACTTGAACCGCAAAATGATCGTTTGCTGCCAGGGATTGAATCAAAATGAAGCAATAAAAAAATATAAAACTGATTTTTTTAACATCTCTAATGGAAGTTTAGATATATAATTCGCTGTATAAATGCTAATTATAACTGTTTTCATGTAAAAAGATACAAAATAACACATAGAATATAACGTTTTTCACAAAAATTAGTATGTGAAGAAAATATATTAACTCAATTTTTTGTGTGATGGAATTGGTTGTCAGTTGTTAATTTCTAACAGATTAACAGCTCATGCTACGTAATTTGCTTTTTGCTATTCGCCTTTTCCCTAAATACAATTATTTTGGGCATTTTTAATTCAAGCGATGGGTAAGGAATTTATCATTGATAAGGAATGAGTTATCAAAAAGTACGCTATTCCAACAGTTATATTGAGTGTTTTTTACAACAAAACGAATATTATGCAACGAAGAACTTTTTTGCGCACCGTTCCACTGGGGATGGTAGCAACAGCTTTGCCGCCCTCTTTTTTTCATCATTTAGGGCTTCCGTTAGACCTTTCTGCATGGGTTACACAAAACGATGCAAGGGTGCAGCACTACTTAGACACTTTAGAGCAACGTCCAGAACATCCTTATTTTGGTGGCTTACCCAACGATGATGGATTATATATGCCAATAAGTACCGCAACTATGGTATCGTTTTCGCGGCTGCCTTTGTTTCTCCATCTTCCAGTTTTTATCAGCGTTCGGATTTGGCTCAAGCAATGTGGAATGCTGCGATTGCTTGCGTCAAATGCAGCACGACGACGGTACAATTGATTTGCTTTCCACTAATTTCCACTCCACGCCTGACACTGGTTTTGTGGTAGAGCCACTTTGCTTGGCTTATGGACTTTTGCAGCAGCAGCCTTCGTTAACAGTTCTGCCTTTATTGCGTGCATTTTTGCTACGAGCTGGCGAAGCATTGAGTATTGGAGGTATTCATACGCCTAACCATCGCTGGGTGGTTTGCATGGCTTTGGCAAGATTACATTCGCTTTTTCCCAATGTTAATTATTTAAAGCGTATTGAACAATGGCTTTATGAACAAATTGATATTGACCCTGATGGACAATATACGGAACGAAGCACTAACATTTACACCCCTTTGACCAATCGCTGTTTGATTACGATGGCACGTTTACTAAGTCGTCCCGAACTTTACGAACCCGTTCGGAAAAATTTGATGATGATGCTTTATTATGTTCATCCGAATGGAGAGTTGGTGACAGAGGCTTCTGGCAGACAAGATCGCAATACAATTGGAGATTTTAATGTTTATTATTATGCTTACCGTTACATGGCGTTGCTAGATAGTAATCCACTATTCGCAGGAGCTATTCAATACATGGAAGCGAACACGACGCAAGAAAGTTTGTCAGGCTATTTGCCTTACTTTTTGGAGGATGCAACGTTAAAACGCGATTTACTGTATTCTACGGCATTACCAACCAATTATCTTAAATATTTTTCTTACTCCAACATCGTTCGTATCAGAAGGGGAAATTACGACGCTACTATTTTAGCAGATAGCGCTACCTTGTTTACATTTACAAAAGGGAAAGCCGTGTTGCAAGCAGTTCGTTGGGCAAGTGCTTTTTTTGGAAAAGGGCAAATGATAGCTCCCGCACTACAAGTTATTGACGGTAGTATTCGTATGGAGCAGGAACTTTCAGCACCTTACCACCAACCTTATCCGATAGCGAAGTTACCGAATGATGGAAATTGGCAGAAAATGCCACGCGAAAATCGTACACAAAGCGAGGTACAGTTTTTACGCAGTGTGCTTTGGGTGAAAGAACTTGAAAGTGGTGGCTTTTCGCTAACGATTAAGGTGGACGGTACTGATCATGTCCCGCTTGCCATTGAGTTGGCATTTCGCAAAGGTGGGCAGTTCAGTGGTGTAGAAAACTTGCCGAACGTACCAAACGCTTGGTTACTTTCTTCTGGGTATGGTACTTATACGTTTGATTCAGACCAAATTACATTTGGTGCAGGCAACAAAGCCCACCAATGGACACAATTACGTGGTGCTTTGCCAAAATTAGATGCAGATTCGGTCTATATTACTGGATTTACACCGTTTGAAATGAAACTGGATATTGTGTAAATAGAATAAACCCAAATAAAAAAATTATGCTGGGCTGCAGATAACTAATGCTAGGCAATTTGCTGTTAGCTATTTGCTATACACTCTCTTGGACAAGCTGAATTGGTACGCTTTTCATGCAAGTAGGAGAACACCTTTTTAAAGGCTAATTGGCGAACTGCGTAATAGGAGATATAAATATATGAGTGAGAAGTTGCTAGTTAATTATTTCATAATGAATGAGTTGTAACAGCAAATTACTTATTTACTGATAATTATTGATACAGCTTCTGTGTTTTTTGTGAACTAATTTGTTTGAGCATAACTTTAAGCCACTATTTTTGCAACTTTATGAACACAAGGTTCGCAGCTTAGTGGTGAGTTGTAAATTATGAGTTACGATCTTCAGGTTAATTGTCTGATAATGAATAAGTCATAAAAATAGGTGGATGCTTTATTTATTGCTCATTTTCTAGTTAGCGGCAAATCAAACTAAAAAAATACGGTAATGAGTTTATTGACAGTTGGAACAATGGCGTTTGACGATATACAGACCCCACTTGGACGTGCAGAAGGTATTGTTGGAGGAGCAGCTACTTATATTTCACTTGCTGCTTCTTACTTTACAAAAAAGTACAGATAGTTTCGGTGGTGGGCGATGATTTTCCGCAGGAAGTGTTGAACAGTTTGCTTAAGCGAGGAATAGATTTACAGGGCTTGGAGATAAAAACAGGCGAAAAATCTTTCTTTTGGTCGGGGCGTTATCACGATAACATGAACGAACGCGACACGCTGGATACGCAATTAAACGTACTAGCGGATTTTAATCCTGTGCTTCCAGAGGCATACAAAAATGCTGATTTCTTGATGCTTGGCAATTTAACACCTGAAGTACAGATGAGGGTAATTGGGCAAATGAATAAGCGTCCGCGTTTGATTGCCATGGATACTATGAATTTTTGGATTAGTAGCTTTTTAGACAGCCTGAAAAGTGCAATCGCTCAAGTGGATATGCTTATCATCAACGATGAGGAAGCGCGCCAACTTTCTGGAGAGCATAGCATAGTGAAAGCTGCCAAAAAAATTATGACTATGGGTCCCAAAATTTTGGCAGTAAAAAAGGGGAGCATGGTGCATTACTATTTAATGACAATGAAATGTTTTTCGCACCCGCCCTACCTTTAGCGGAAGTATTTGACCCAACAGGCGCTGGAGACACTTTTGCGGGTGGTATGATGGGTTATTTGGCAAGCACTGAAGATATTTCTTTTGACAACTTGAAACGCGCCATCATTTACGGGTCAGCAATGGCATCTTTTTGTGTAGAAAAATTTGGTATTCAGCGCCTTACGGAGTTGAACAAAATAGATATTCAAAATCGTGTAGAACAATTTGTTCGGCTGGTCAATTTTGATATTGCTTACGAAATTAATGGTAGTTGATGAAGCGAATTGCATTGGATATGGACGAGGTGTTGGCAGATGTATATGCTAAACTATTGATATATTTCGAGCGTGACTTGGGTTGGCAGCCCAAATGGGAAGATTATGCGGGCAAGAAACTTTACCAACTTGAAGGCGCGCAGCACCTTAGAAAATACCTTCACGCAAGGGGATTTTTTGGGGATTTAAAAGTCATGGCGAATAGTCAGATGGTGGTGCAGGAATTGCAAGCGCACTATGAGGTATTCATCGTGACTGCTGCTCAAGAATTTCCCAATTCCTTGATAGACAAGTACGAATGGCTAGAGGTACATTTTCCATTTATTCATTGGCGAAATTTTGTGATGTGCGGCGATAAAAGCATCATCCAAGCCGATTATATGATTGATGACCATGTGCGAAATTTGAGAAATTTTCAAGGCACCTGCTTGTTGTACACTGCTTCCCACAATATTCATAACACTGATTTTATCAGAGTGAATGACTGGTTGGAAGTGCGCAGGTTTTTTCAGCAAGAGTTAGCAAAAGAAGGAAAAACGTTGTAACAAGAGAATTGGTCGTTCTAAAATTATAAAAATAAGAGAGGCGCAAAACTGAAGTTTTGCGCCTCTCTTATTCCTAACAGCTATGAAGTGATTATTCTTTAATCAGCACTACACGCTTAGTTAGTATTTGATCTGCTACCTGTATTTTCAAGAAATATACGCCACCGTCGTAGTCAGATAAATCCATTTGCAACCCACCATTATTAAATTGGTGCGTGGCTATGGTTTTGACCAATCGCCCTGTGATGTCATACAAAGCAGCGTCATAGATGCGCACTAGTGTTGTTGGTATTTCTAGCGATAAAGTACCAGACGTGGGATTTGGACGCAGTACAACGTCGCGCTCGTTGATTACGTTTTCAGCATCCACAAGTTGTAGTACGATTTCTTCTGACACTACACTACACCCATTATCGTCAATAATGGTTAAGCGGTAGTTACCAACGCTCAAGTTCGTCAAATCTTCTACATTCTGTAAAATTTCACTGGTGTTCCCTTGAAATTTCAACCACTGGTAGCTGTAAGGAGGAATACCCCCTGACACAGTGGCGTAAATAGCTCCATTGCCTGGTTCCTGCTTCGGATTGATGAGAGAATCAATTTGAACAGTTAACAATTCAGGCTGTGTAAGTTGGATGGATTCTACTCGCGTACAGCCCTGCCCATCAATGACAGTGACGCTGTAATTACCAGCAGTTAATCCTGTGATGCTTCGAGTTTGCCTGCCGTTATTCCAAGTGTAGAATACTTGCCCCGAGCTATTCAGTACGTTAGCAGTTAGACTACCATCGCAAAATTGAAACAACTTGGCGCATCTTGCTCAATAGCTACATTCAAAACTTGAATGTTTACTTGGAAAGAACAAACGGCTTGATTTCCTGCGGGGTCTTCTACCATGAACACTTGTTCTGTGATGCCTGGAGGAAATACAGAACCACTTGGCAGACCTTCCATCAAAGTTGGAGTAAGTGGCGCGCCACAATTGTCAAATGCTTGCGGTAGAGAGAAAGTGATGGTTCTATCCGCTTCACAATTGGTAATTAGGATATCGTCCTGTTGGCAATCTAAGAATGGTTTTATAGTGTCTGCGACTGTTACTGCTGCTGCAATACTGTCTTTATTACCACTACGATCGCTTGCAATTAGTAGTATGTTGTTTACCCCTAGATCATCGCAAGTAAAGATTCGCTTGCTCAAGCTGACGCTTGCTAAATCGCAGTTATCTGTACTTCCATTGTCAATGTCATTGACGTTGATTTCTGCTTGCCCAAAAGCGTCAATATACACTGTGATGTTTTTAGCGACTGCAACAGGTGGCACTCGATCTTCATTTACCGTGATGGTGAATGTAGCTAAAGCCTTACACTGATTGGCATCGGTGATAGTCACAGTATAATTACCACTTGCTAAAGTGTCTCTTAAATTACCGCCAATACCATCTTGCCACATAAAGCTGTAAGGTGTAGTTCCACCAGTGGCTTCAATAATAGCTGCGCCATTTTTGGCCTGTTCGCATTCTTCATTTTCTGTTTTTACAGAGAAATCGAGTGCGATAGGATTGGTGATAGTAACAGTTTGTTGACTAGGACAACCATCTGAGCCTGTAACAGTTACGGTATAAGTTCCCGCTGCTAGGCTATCTGCCGATGCGGTGGTGTCTCCATTTGACCAACGATATTGATAAGGCGCGGCACCAGTTACGTTGGTAACTTCTGCTCTTCCATCTGTGGTAGTGGCACAAGTGGTAGGGAAATCTGCTACTAAAATATTGAATGGCGCACAATTACTACCTCCTTGTTGGATGACAGTGCTGGCAGTTACTGTACAGCCATTAGCATCCGTGATCGTGACCGTGTAGTTCCCTGGAGACAGATTGCTAATCATTTGTGCTGTGGCATTGGGTACACTCCAACTGTATCTGTATGGTCGTGTTCCACCTCTTGGGTCAGCTCTTGCTTCACCATCGTTGCCTCCTGCTACTGATTCATTAGATGAGTTGATGACAACTTGCAGCGTTTCTGGTTGTGTGATGGTGACAGAAGATGTGGTGGTACAGTTGTTGGCATCTGTAATAGTGATAGTATGCTGACCCGCTGGCAAGTTTTCAGCTTGTGCAGTAGTTGCGTTGGTTGACCACTGGTAGGTGTAGCCTGCGGTTCCTCCTGTGACGTTCACTACGGCATTACCGTTGCTTTCTCCTCGACAAGTGACATTGCTGTTTACTCTAGCGGTTGCAGCTAGTGGGGCTGGTTGTGTAATTGTTACTTGCGTAGTAGATTCACAACCATCGCCATCGTTGACAGTAACGGTGTAGGTGCCTGCCGCCAACTGATTGGCAGTAGCTGTGGTACTATTTACGTTGTTGGACCAAGCGTAAGTGTAGCTACCACTGCCACCAGTAACGTTAACAGTAGCAGTTCCTGAACTTGCTCCTGCACAGGCTACATTGGTGACTGTACCCACTTGAAGTGATATGCCTGATGCTTGATTGATAGTGACTGTTTCTACTTTTTGACAACCGTTGCGGTCGGTGATGGTGACGGAGTTTGCACCTACGGTCAAGTTGTTTGCAGTAGCAGTTGAAGCTCCTGTTGACCAAATGTAGCTGAGTGTACCTGTACCTCCTGACGCAGTCACTGTGGCTGACCCCATACCTCCTGAACAGCCAATATCTGTTTTGTTGGTGATGGAACTTGTGATGGGGCTTGGCTCTGTAATAGTAATGGATGCGTTGGCGGAACAGCTTGTGTTTGCTTGTTCTACTGTGACGGTGTAAATTCCTGCTCGCAGTCCTGAGATAGTAGCTCCAGTTTGGTTATTAGACCAAACGTAGGATAGTGTTTCATTACCACCATTGCTGACTTGCGCGGTTGCTCTACCTGAGGTTGCACCATTACAATCAATATTTGTTCCAGTAACCTGAACGCCAATGATACAACTTGCTTCGTTGATTCTGACAGAGCCTACTTTTGAGCATCCTTTCGAGTCAGTAATCGTGACACTTCTTAGTCCTGGTGCAAGTCCTGTTGCAATTTGTTGCGTAGTGGTATTATCCCAACGATATTGATAAGGTGGAGTACCACCACTTGGAATAGCTTGCGCTGTTCCGTCATTAGCGTTTGGCGTTCGCTCATTAGTGGAAGTCAAGTTGATGGTCAGTTCTTGTGGTGATTCCACAGTGACACTAACGGTGTCTTTACAGTTTTGAACGTCAGTAACCGTGATAGTATATGCTCCTGCTGGTAAATTAATTTCTGCGCTATCGGTTCTGTTATTAGACCAAATGTAGCTGTATGGTGCTGTTCCTCCACTGACGAATAGCGTGGCTGAACCGTTTTCTACACCTGCGCAAGATACTGAAGTAGCTAATGCACCTGCATCAAGCTGCGTTGGCTCTGTAATAGTAACAGAGGTAGAAGTGGTACAATTATTAATATCTGTGGCAGTCACCAGGTAGATACCAGCAGCTAAGTTGCTTAGATTCGTGCCAGTAGCATTATTGGTGTTGCTAGACCATCGGTAGCTGTAAGGACTACTACCGCCTTCTGCTATGACCGCAGTGGTTCCATTATTTGCACCAAAGCAGGTGACGTTAGTGCGAGCAGTGATTTTGGCAAATAGCGTATCGGGCTGTTCTATTTCAATAGAACGGGAAGTGACGCAACCGCTACCATTAGTAACCGTAACCGTGTATTCGCCCGCTGGTTTGTTTTCAATCAATCTAGTAGTATCTCCTGATGACCACTGATATTTGAAAGGTCCTCTACCATTAGGAGTAGCAGTTACCCCACCTGTGAAAGCACCAGCACAAGCTATTTCTCTTCTACTGGAGAAAGAAATTGCAAAAGAACCTGGATTAGAGACTACGACGGATTCTAGTTTGGGACATCCGCCACTATCTAGTACCGTTACGGTGTATTCTCCTGAGGCTAGGTTTTCTACGTTGGCTGTTGTGTCTCTGTTAGGCGTGGACCATCGGTAACTGTATGGTGCATTTCCGCCTGTTACTTGTGTTGATATTTCACCACCTGTGCCATCACAAGCTGTGGGTTTGGCAGTAAGCGTTATTTCAAAAGTGCCTGTGCATCCTTGCGCTTGTATAGCAGCGGAACGTTGAATATTACAGCCGTTTCGGTCTGTTACCTGTACTGTGTAAACACCAGCACGCAGATTAGAAACGGTTTGCTGATTACCAACTGCTTGTCCAGCACTATTCAACCAAATGTAGTTGTAGCCAGATGTTCCTCCCGTCACGTTTGCAGTTACTCTTCCATTGCTTATGCCCGTTTCGTTTACCACGGCAATTGTAACAGCCAAAGGTTCTGGTTCAGTTATGTTCACTTCTAATGTTTCTCGACAATTATTACCATCTGTTACCGTGAGGGTGTAAAGACCTCCACCAACACTTGTTAAGTCGGATACTAATGCACCATTAGACCATCTATAGTTAAGACTTCCTTGACCACCAGTGGCGGTAATGTCAATTGAACCGTCGTTATCTCCATTGCAGTCCAAGTTTTGTACTCGCTCAATTTCAATTTTAATTGAGTCGGCTTCTATAATGTTGGTAGAAGCAATAACCACGCAATTACTAGCCGTCTCTGTGATGGTAACAGTATATGTTCCACCTGACAGTCTAGTTAAAAAGGAAGAACCGCTGGTGTTGGACCATTCGTATTGATAATCAGAAGGTGCGCCTCTATTTGGAATGACAGTGATAGTCCCATCGGCAGCACCTGGACATGAAACGGCAGTATTGGAAATATTGGCTTCAAATTTACCTAGGTTGGCGATGTCAACTTTGATAGAGTCTCGGCAACCTGTGTCGTCCGTGACCGTAACTTCGTATGCTCCTCGGCTTAGTCCAGTAATTTGAGGGGTAATGGCGTTATTTGACCACAGGTAGTTGTACGTCAAGCCGCCACCACCTGTTGCTATGACACGCGCTGTACCACCAGATTCACTATCGCAAGCAAGGTCTGTTTTTTCTATTCGCAATTGAAGTGGTATAGAATCGCTATT
This sequence comes from Saprospiraceae bacterium, assembly GCA_012031785.1. Classification (GTDB taxonomy): domain Bacteria; phylum Bacteroidota; class Bacteroidia; order Chitinophagales; family Saprospiraceae; genus JAAUTG01. Next base: position 11,642 of record JAAUTG010000098.1, read on the forward strand.
GACAATTACGGTAATAGTATCTTGACACCTCAAACTATCAGATACTATAAGGACATAGTTGCCAGTTGGTGGATTTTTTAGGGTGTCTATTGTGCTACCGTTTGACCATCTATAAGTGAAAGGGGCTTTTCCGCCTGCTGCTTTAGCAATAATACTTGAAGGTGTTCTGCCGCTACATCCAGCACCCAGAGCAGTAGTGGTAGTGACTATTTCAACAGGCTGTGTAACTACTATGTTTTGAGTGATGGTACAGCCTTTTGTATCTGTGGCAGTTACGATATAGTTTCCTGCTCGTAAATTATTGGCAGTGTTGGAGGTCGAAACGTTGGACGACCAACGATAGGTGTAAGTACCTGTTCCACCGAATATATTTACGGTGGCTCGACCATCTGAAAGCCCAAAACAGCTTGCTCCAACTGCTACGTTGGATGCTTCCAGCGCAGCTGGTGCGGTAATGGTGATAGACAATGTATCTTTGCAGTCACCAGGCATCATTGATGATAACTTGATAGTTTCCTGCTGCTAAATTAGATACCATAGCAGTGTTGCCTGCGTTTGGTAAAGATGGCTGCCAGTTGTAGGTGTAGGGAGCTACGCCGTTTGCTGGAGTTAATCGAATCGTGCCATCTGTTTGTCCGTTACAAGAAATATCGGTTTTGTCTATACCCACTCGCAGGGCATTATTTTCTGCACTTACTTGGATAGAAGCCGTTTTAACACAGTTGTTCGCATCGGTAACAGTAACGGTGTAAGTGCCAGCTACTGGATTTTGAATACTACTTGTAGTAGCATTTGTGGACCATCGGTAAGTGTAGTTACCTGAACCGCCTTGTACTCTAGCTTGGATGGCAGTAGGTAAGCTATTTGGTACAGGTTTTCACCTCCTGTGGTTTCTATATTAACCGTAATGGCTGTTGGCGCAGTAATGCGTATTGTGTCTGTTGCGGTACAACCTCTACCATCAGTGGTAGTGACTATGTATTGGCCTGCCATTAGGTTGTTCACTGTGGCAGTAGTAGGTCCATGTGACCAGCGATAAGAAAATCCGCTGTTCCCGCCACTAGCTAACACAGTGGCAGTACCATCATTATCTCCACCACATTTGATGTCTGTTTTGTTGATGGTAGCTTCGATGAGGTTAGGCTGGGTTAATGTGATGGTTAGAATTTCTTGGCAATCATTTGTTGTACCATCGGTTACAGTGATGGTGTAAGTACCCGCTGCTAAATTAGTTGCCATAGCTACATTCCCTACGTTAGGGGCTGACCATGCGTAGCGGTAAGTGCCTGTTCCGCCAGTAGCTTGGACGGTGATTCTACCATCTCTACTCCCATTACAGGTCACATTTTGCTGGTTGCTCACCTGTGCTTTAAAAGCACTCGTGCTTTCATTTACTTGCAAAGTATCTGTAGCGGTACAGTTTCTTAGGTCTGTAACTGTGACGGAATAAGTGCTTTGTTGGATGTTGGAAATGGTGGACGTAGTAGCACCAGTTGACCATCGGTAGGTTAGTGTTCCACCATTACCACCCATTACTGCTACGCCTAGCGAGGTAGGTAATGTATTTCGGCAGCTTGCTGCTCCGCGTCCTTCAATATTGGCAACTAGCATATCCGGTTCGAGTAGTTCCACTCGGTCTGCGTCGCTACAACCGTTTTTGTCCGTTACAGTGATTTGATAAGTACCTGCTTTCAATCCTGCTAGAGAGCTACTATTTGTATTATTTGACCACTGATAGGTAAAGTCACTGTTACCACCTGTTACGGATGCGTTAAGTGTTCCATCAGAAAGCCCATTGCAACTAACGTTTGTTTTTTCAATGCTAAGTTTTAAGGAATCAGGTTCTTCAACACTAATGGTTAACACTTGAGGGCAGGTATCGTCAGTATCTGAGACGGTTACTGTATAAGTACCACCCGATAAACCACTTATGGTTGGGCTGTTGGCTGCACCTTGCACAGACCAGTTGTAAGTGTATCCTCCTACCCCACCAAAAGCCACTACTTGGATGGCACCATCTCGTCTCCCTTTACAGGTTACATTCGTGACGGATTCTACTTCCGCGCCTAAAGCATTGGAGATGGAAGTAACATTGATGGCTCTAGTAGCCGTACAACCTTTACTATCTGTTATGGTGACGGTGTAGTTTTGTTGAGCTAAATTAGCAATTACAGAAGTAGTGGCATTGTTTGACCAACGATAGGTGTAAGGGGAAGTTCCGCCAGTGGCACTTGCGCGTAAAGAAGTCGCAGCACCACTACTGCATTCGTTGGTAACAGCAGAAATATTAGCTACTAATTGATTTGGGCTGCCAATGACAATGGTTTCTACTTTAGTACAGTTGTTGGCATCGGTAATGGTAACAGTGTGTGTCCCTTCTGGCAGGGCGATAGCTGTTGCTGTTGTTCCAGCACCTGTTACAGACCAAGCATAGCGATATGGTGCAGCACCGCCAGTAGGTGTTACCGTAGCACGTCCATCGGTAGCCCCTTTACAGGAGATGTTTTGTGTCGTTTTATTAATAACAATGGCTGGAAGTTGATTTACTGTGACAGATACCATTCGAACACACCCTCCATTGTCACTGACTGTAACTTGATAGTTACCAGCAGCTAAGTTGATAGCTGTAGCTGTGGTTTGGCTATTTGACCATCGGTAGGTGTATGTACCAAAGCCACCACTTGCTACTACTGTGGCAGAGCCTGTAGCAGCACCATTACAAGTAGCTTGGGCAGTTGTTGTAGCTGTTAATGCACTAGCGGGACCTACAATTTGGGTACTTGCAGTTTGACGGCATTCCCTAGCGTCGGTAATAGTGACGGTGTAAGTACCGAGTGGCAATCCAGTAATGCTTGGAGTGGTTTGGTTGTTTGACCAAACGTAGGTAAAATTGCCATTACCCCCTGTAGGTGCAACCATAGCCGAACCCAGTGTACTACCATCGCAACTAATGTCGGTTTTGGTGATATTGGCGTTGATAGGAGCAGGTTGGGTAATGGTGAATTGACGAGTGCTGATACAGCTGGTTGCATCGGTAATAGTGACCGTGTAAGTACCTGCTGCTAAATTAGTTACATCGGCAGTAGTGGGTCCGTGTGACCACTTGTAAGTGATATTAGTTCCTCCTGTAACCGTTACGCTGGCTCTACCTGTGGATTGACCATTACAAACTATGTTGGTGGAAGCAGGAGTGACGCTGTAAGCTGCAACAGTACCACCAATAGTTACTGTTTGAGTAGCTGTACAGTTTTGACTATCTGTAATTGTCACCGTATAGTTGTTAGGCTGGAGATTACTGATAGATGCAGTGGTTTGGTTATTTGAACCAGCGATAGGCGTAGCCGCCATTACCTCCTTGCGCTGTTACAGTAGCAGTGCCTAGCCCTGCACTACAATCAGCATCCGTTTTGGTGATGGTGGCAGTAATTGCTGTGGGTTGTAATATTTCTGTTGTTTTTACAACTGAGCATCCGCTTTTGGTGATAGTCACCGTGTAAGTACCAGCCGTTAACCCACTTATTTGGCGGTTAGTGATGGAATTTGACCACAAAAAGGTTGCTCCAGTATTTCCTCCTACCACATTAACTTCGGCTGCACCACCAGTGCCTCCGTTACATTTTACATCTTGTTTGGTAATGTTTGCTTCTAACGTGTTTCCTTGCCCACCAATGGTCACCGAATTTGTACCAAAACATGCTCCTACGGAACTACTGACGGTGACTCCGTAAGTTCCAGGTGCAAGATTATTGACCGTAGCAGTATTGGCATTGTTTGACCATTTGTAAGTGTATGTTGCATTTGATGATGGGTTAGTTACTTGTACTGTAGCACTTCCTCCTGTCTCGCAACTGGAGTCTGAATTTTTTGTAACGCGCAAATCAACGCTTCCTAGACCTGCACCTACTGAAACTTCTGTTACTTCACTACAACCTTCTTGATCTGTAATGGTCACCTTGTAAGTGCCTTGCTTCAAACCAGTAGCGGTTGGGGTGGTTTGATTTCGTGCAGCAGCATCCCATCTGTAAGTAACTCGTCCTTGTCCACCTGTTACCTGTACAGAGGCTTCTCCATTGTCAGCGGAAAAACAAGTGGCGGCTTTGGCGGAGGTATTAATCATTAAAGCGCAGTTGTTAGAAGTACAGCTGGCATCTCGCAGTTCAAGAATGTATATATCACCAGGGAAGTTTACTTCGTCTGGAAAATCAGTAGAGATAGTGGTTGGACGATCTCGTGTATCTTTTGCAAACACGGTACCTCCCATTCTAATGACGTAGTCTCCTGGTGGATTATTGGCGGTAGGAGTACCACTAATAATCAAGCAACCTTTTTTCCCCCTTTTGTGGTACAATTTCCAGTATCACATCTATAAGATAAACCCTCGGGAAGACCATCTACAAAACTTAATCTGATGGAATCTACTTTTAAGTCGCCGAGCGGTGTTCCTTTCACGTCCACTACAGTGACAAGTGTAAACACGAACTCATAAGGTTGACCTATACAAGCAGGTTCTGTGATACCTCCGTTTGGGTTGCTGGCTGGATTTTCTGGCGATGGAAAAAGTCCAAAAACGTCATCAGGTAGAGACGCATTAGGGACACACTGTGCAAAAATTGAAACTTGAGTAAATAATGCTAGAATAAATACGTAAAACCGATTCATGTCATAGGTTTTAATGTTATGGTAATAATGGCTTTGTCTTTGGTTGTCGGCTCTGCTGGCTGGCTGGTTATTTATTTTTGGTATATTTTGTGAATTAATATTTAAAAAATGATAACCCCAATTAAATGACCAATCAAAATCATGTCCTTTTGGCTTTTACGCAAGTTAGTAGGCTTTGTTAGGTTAGATATACGATTTTACTAAA
>JAAUTG010000417.1 GCA_012031785.1 Saprospiraceae bacterium
ATACGCCTTAGATAGCGTCCAAAATTTCTTCAAAAAAACCAAAAATAATTCTGTCATGGAAGCGTCATAATTGATGCGTTTAACCTGTTTTAAAGCTAAAAACCAAAGACCAATAGCCAAGAGCATATCCTTACACTTCATTTCTCAATACTTCCAAAGGCGGTTTGAATAGCACTTCTCTGGTGTTGAATAACCCAATAGCAAGGGTCAACAAGGTAATGCCCAGAAACCAAAAAATAGGCGGCAACCAATTGGGACGAAAAACTTAAATCAAATGCAAAGTGTGCCAATAAATAACTGCCAAGTATCGAAAGCAACATTCCCGTAAGTGCGGCTAAACTGCCGAGCATAATATATTCAATTGCATTAATCCAAAGTATTTGCCGACGGCTTGCCCCTAAAGTTCTCAACAACACACTTTCCCTGACGCGCTGGTACTTGGTCAGTACCACAGAACTGATAAGGACAATAATACCTGTCAAAATGCTAAACAACGCCATAAATCGAATAACAAAAGAGATTTTTTCTAACACGCTATCTAAAGTTTTCAACACCTGCCCAAAATCTACTACGGTCGCGTTTGGAACTTTCCAAATCAAAGGCTTGCTGAAAACTCACAGATTGCCGCACCGAATCGGCTTGAGTGAGCATAATATTCATTTGAGGAAAGGAGTCTAGCGTACCTTCTGGAAAAACAAACGAAAAATTCGGCTGCAACATCTCCTCTTTGTGTTCTCGAATACTGCCAATCACTACACGGATATTGCGGTTATTTTCAAAAAAACTAATACTATCCCCTATTTCAAGTTGCAACTTATCTGCTACTCCTTCTTGTACGGACACATAAATTTTACCATCTTTTGGCTGTTTCGTATGCCATTTGCCAGACACAATTTTTTCAGTATCCAGCAAAGTATCGCGGTAAGTTACCTGATAATCTTGTGTTAAATAATCAGTTTCCAGTTCGTCTGTACTATCTTGCACCAACTGAGCAACACTATCTGCGTTGAGCGTCGCCAATTCTAGTCTTGTGATAGGAACATGGCGCATTAAAGGCATGTCAAAACTATCCATTACTGCTTTTACTTGAGGCACTTGTGCCTGTTGAATATCAAATAGCAAAATATTAGGCTGGTTGCCACTTGTTGTTTTTTCAACCTGCTGCAACAGCAACTCTCGCACAAAAAACATATTACTAATCAAGGCAGTACCCAAGCCTACTGAGACCAGGAGGAGCAAAGTTTGATTATTCGGACGATACAGATTCGCAATACCTTGCCGCCATACATAGCTCCATTGAACAGGGAAGAATTTTTTAACTGCCCATTTCAATAGGGCTGCTGTACCTGCTAAAATTGCCAAACCGACAGCAATTGCGAGGGGGAAATACAGTGTTTCCCAATCTGCTCCCACTTGCCAAATCGTAAATCCAATCACAAAAGCAGCAATCAAAAAATAGACCAACCACCTCCAAGGGTCGCGTTCGTTAATGTCTTTATCGTAAGAAGAACGCAAAGAACGCAAAGGAGATACCTTGCGAATACGTAAAAGTGGCATCAAAGCAAACAAAATAGCAATAGTCAATCCTGTTAAAATACCTTGCCAAATTGCAGACCAAGAAATATCAGTACTTACCTGTTTTACGGGCAAAAAGTCCTCAAAAGGATGGGAAGTATTTTTTGAAGCGCAGAACCGATAATTCCGCCTAGCAATGCTCCCAACAGTCCCATAATTGCTACTTGAATCAAAAAAATAAAGAAGGCTTGCTGACCGCTTGCACCTAAGCAGCGCAGCACTGCCACTGTTGGCAGCTTATCTTTAATGTAAATATATACGGAACTAGCAACGCCGATACAACCTAGTAAGAGCGCGATAAATGCTACTAGATTTAGAAAAGTACCAATTACACCAAAAATTTCACCAAAAGTATTTTTTCGGGACTCTACGGTCTCATAATTTAAAGCAAGGCTATCTAATGCAGGCTTTAAATTTGTTGCTGCCAAAGTTTCTACATCGGTTGCTTCGTCAAATTTAAAATAGTATTGATAAAAAGTGCGCACACCAAAATCCAACAACTTAGTGTCTGGCACATAAGACTGAGGAATATAAACTAAAGGCGCAAAAGTGCCTGCAATAGCAGAGCGTCCAGGCGCACTTTCAATTTGCCCGACAATTTCAAAAGTCGCTGCACCTATGCGAAGTGAATCTCCAATTGCGACACCAAATTGTACCATTAATAAATTTTCGACCAAAGCACTTTTGCCATTCTTATAGGTTTGAGCCGTCAGGAGAGGAGTAGTTTCAAGTTCTCCATAAAAGGGTAATTACCCTCTACTGCTTTCACCAGTGCCAAACGAAAATCATTATGCTTAGGGAAGGTAACAAAAGTAAGAAAATTTAAGGAACTGGCGCGCTCCAGTGCATGTAAAGTATCAAAAACCAACTCTAAACTATCCGTTGCTTTTTGATGCCCTTCCACCAGTAAATCCGCAGCCAAGAGCGTTTTGGATTCTAGGTTAATGTCCTTTTGCAAATTATCACCAAACGAATTAATAGCGACCAAAGCCGCAATACCAACGACAATCGAAGCAATGAACAGCATCAGTTTAGTACGATTGCGCCGACTGTCGCGCCATGCCATCAGCAGCAGCCAAAAAAGTTTGCTTTTTCCAAAATAATATAAATTAGGAATAAGTAGTTATCAATTACAAGTTTGAAATATCAAGTAACGAGGATAAATGCTTTCAAGAGAAACCAGTTGAGTGTAGTAATTAACCTCATTAGCTTCATTACCACCCCCAAAATTTTTGACATCAACTAGACAAAATACTATTAAATTTACGACATCTAGCGAAGTATCTAATCTCGTACTTTAACCGTAACATTAACCCACTACAAAGAAAATAGATTAAAAATAATCCCTATTAAAGGCAATTAGTCTGCGAAATAGTAACAATTCCATTGTTTTTGGGTTTAACCAAAAAATATTTTACATATTAACACTTTTGTAAGGATAAATTGATATTCAATTAACATTAGTACCATACTTTTGCAAAACTTTTTAAATAAAGCAACATATATATTTATCAACTAAATGGTTAGCCATTTACTTTTCAAGAGAGGAATCAAATATTCATGGGTTGCACATCTAAAAGTCAGCTTTTTTAATTAATTTTTTGAATGTTTACACAAGAGACGGGGCGTAATGAAACGAGAGGTTGATATTGTTGTTATTTCAGACGTTCATTTAGGCACTTACGGCTGCCATGCAAAGGAACTCTTAACGTATTTACGTAGTATTAAGGTGGGTACGCTCATCTTGAATGGGGATTTTATTGATATATGGCAATTCAGCAAAAAATATTTTCCAAAAGAGCATATCCAAGTGATTCACGCCATTTTACGCATGGCAGAGCAAGGCACTAAGATTTACTACATCACGGGCAATCACGTATGATATGTTTGCGCAGTATATGGCA
>JAAUTG010000418.1 GCA_012031785.1 Saprospiraceae bacterium
TGGTAACATCGCATTCAACTTCACGACTTTAGTAAACGGTACAAGGCCTGCTACTTTCCAAGTAGAGCAAGTAAATCCAGGATTTTGGTGGTGTATCTTTATTGCCTAACGGTGGTTTAGACCCTCGTCCAAATTCAAATGCTGCTGCTACTGCTGGTGCTGCGACATTGGCAAGCAACGAAGCAGAACAGACATCTTACCGTGGTGCATTCAGCAACCGTGAAAACTGGGCTGCTGGTTGGACAGCAATGGATAACTATGGTTACTTCGGTGACTTAGCTACACAAGCAAGTAACGTTGTCACAGATGCAAGCATCAACGCTGGCGAAACTTTGACTTTGACTAACGACGTAGAGTGGTTATTGGATGGTTATGTGTATGTTGAAGCTGGTGCAACTTTGATTATTGAGCCAGGTACTGTGATTAAGGGAAAAACAGTTCCTTCTTCAAGCGACTTGACTTCTGCTCTAATCATCGCTCGCGGTGGTAGAATCCTTGCAGAAGGTACAGCAGATGCGCCAATCATCTTTACTTCTGAATTAGATGATTTAGCTATCACAACTGACTTAACTTCTTCTGACAGAAGACTTTGGGGTGGTGTTATCGTATTGGGTAGCGCACCAGTAGGTGAAGACGGTGGTACAGACGTAATCGAAGGTATTCCTTCTACTGAGCCTCGTATCGCTTACGGTGGTAGCAACGTAGCTGATAATTCTGGTATCATCAAGTATGTATCTATCCGTCATGGTGGTAACGTACTAGGTGCTGACAACGAAATCAACGGTTTGACATTAGGTGGTGTAGGTAATGGTACGGTAGTAGATTTCGTAGAAATCTTTGCTAACGAAGACGATGGTATCGAAATCTTCGGTGGTTCTGTAAACGTAACACACATTGCACTTGCATTTGTAGGTGATGATTCATTCGACGTGGATGAAAGCTGGTCAGGTTACGGTCAGTACATCTTCTCTATCGCACCGAACGAAAACGGTATTGAGTACGATGGTACAGAAGCTGTAACTTTCAACTGTGCTACTGAACCTGCTGGACGTATCTACAACGGTACTTTCATCGGAAACCGTGCTAACTCTATCAGCCGTGGAGCAAGAATCCGCAGCAATGGTTCAGCTCAAATTTGGAACTCTATCTTTACTGATGTATCTGATTATGCTTATCGTATTGATGCCAATAGCTGTGGCGCAAACGCAGTTGCTGGTAACATCGCATTCAACTTCGGTACTTTTAATAAATGGCACAAGACCTGCTATCTTCCAAGTAGAAGAAGTAAACCCAGGATTTGGTGGTGTATCTTTACTGCCTAACGGCGGTTTAGACCCTCGTCCAAACGCTGGTGCTGCTGCATTGTCTGGTGCTGCTACATTAGCAAGCAACGAAGCAGAACAAACAACATTCCGTGGTGCGTTCTCTAACACAAACAACTGGGCTGCTGGTTGGACAGCATTGGATGCTTACGGTTACTTCGGTAACTTGGCTTCAGAAGTAGTAGAAGCTGACCTTGCTTTAACTTTGGCATCTGACAGAGCTACTGTAGGTATCTTTGAAAGATTCACATTGACCGTTACATTGACTAACAACGGACCTTCTGCAACAAGCAGCGTAAATGTATTGGCTGGTCTTCCAGCAGGTACAGTGTTCTCTAGCTTCTCTTCTACGGCTGGTGTTTATCGCCCAGTAACAAAACTTTGGGAAGTAGGCGCTGTCGCAAGCGGTGAGACACAAACTTTAACGTTGGTATTATTCACGTTGGTAAGAAATCAACCAATTCCAGCAGTTGTGTCTATTGAAACTTCTGATGTAGTTGACCCAGTAGCAGCTAACAACACGGCTTCTTTCACTTTGAACGCGCCTGGTGCTAACTTGACTGGTGAAGACAACAACGCTAAATTGGCGGACTTCGCAGTGTATCCAAACCCTGCTGTTAACTTTGTAACTGTAAAAGTAGCAAGTGCAGCAGACTTCAATACTACTGCTTTGGTTTATGATGCAGTAGGAAGAGTGGTAGCACAGCAAAACATCAGTTTGGTGAATGGAGCTAATAACTTCGACATCAACGTGAAGTCATTGCCAGAAGGTTACTACTACATCCAAATCGCAGGTGTAGAAACAACTTTGACGTTTTACAAAAAATAATTGAACCACAGCGATTTTTCGTTGAGTTCATCACTTAAAGAGGGTGCTGTGCCGCAAGGTGCAGCACCCTCTTTTTGTTTATCTATTGCAAAATCCCTCCTGTAAGAGGGGAGTAACTGACTTTACTCAACTGGTTATTTGTTGGTAAGGTTGGTTGAATGTGTTGTATTTTTGACAGCTTTAGTCTTGAATAGCTAAATACTAGTCGCCAGAAGTGTAACATTAATCATGTTCTCATTCCCCTAAAAGAGCCTGTATTTCTCTTTTTTCAAATGCAGATAACAACAGTGTTTTATGTTCTTTAGGATTCATGTCCGCATGGATGACAAAGCAACTCCTTACATCCGCAAGAATATCTAAATTATCATAGATTCTAATCACTTCCATGCTGGACGTGGTCGCTGGTTGATGTTCTAGTTTAACAGCAATTGGTATAGGGGTTTGATTGTTGATGTAGAACAAGTGCAACCCAGTTTCTTTAGAAAGAAAGGTGGCAAGAGCGCGTCCTTCTGCTTGAATGCGTCCTTGTTGTGGAAACACTTGGTAGCTGGCATCTAGCTCTTTCATAAGATTAGCGTAAAGTTCCATCAAGTAAGCTATTTGCTTTGCACCGTAGCCTTCCACAAAAGAATGAAAAGTGAGTGTCACTTGGTCAATAGGAAATTGTGAAAAGTTGAAGAAATAAAGCTCTAAAATAAGTGTATCTGTCAAATAATTAATCCATCTACACTCTGTTTTGCCGAAAATATAAGCTGCGTATTTATAGTGTTCCCGAATTTCAAAAAGTAAATCGCTAGAAAGTATAGCGTTTAGTTGCTCGTCCGTAAGCGTCAGTTGTTTGAAACTAAGCAGGGTATTGTAAGGAGCTAAAGATTCACCAGAGCGAAGTTTAGTATCAATAATACTTTCTTTAAGCTCCGTTGCTAGGTTTGCCAATTGGAAGAATTGCCAATTGGAGGCAACATCACCTTTCAACTTTTGACGATAGGTATCCAATTTATACTCCACCATGGCGACGCGCTTGAGCAGTTGGTCGTAAAATAGTAAGTCCGACGTTTTAGGGAGCGTAGGTGTCCAGTGCTGTTTAGCGTCATGGAATTTTAGTTCCAGTGGATGAATTTGAGGGGTTATTTGTTGTCGTGCCTCGTCAAATTCAATATCAAAAATAATAGGCTGATTGTTGTCTAGTACAATCAATTGCTCTGCGGAAAGCGCGGTGAGTTCTTTTTCGATTTGTCGCTTAAGTGCCCCTGCCACCCCATTTTTCGGTCATATCCTTTGTCCGCAATCCATTGTAACGTTTGCTGCGAGACATTTA
>JAAUTG010000419.1 GCA_012031785.1 Saprospiraceae bacterium
AACGCGCTCCACCCACATCTTGTCGGTAACTCTGTCACAACTAACACATAAGTTGTTGATAGCGTGTTCGCTCCAGGTGTAGATAATTTCTTCAGCAGTGTAAGCATTGCCACTTAGTTGTGTAATAAAAAAGTTGCGTTTCCTTGAAAATTGCCAGTAGTGAACGCCTGTTTCTCGTTCATAATTAATCGCAGCTTGGACGTTACTACCGCCATCGGGCAAGCGTTCTAAGTAATGCTTGCTGTAAATGGTATGAATAAACATCCACAAACAGCCTTCAAAATTTGGAAAAATAACAAATGGAGCAGGTTCAGGGTCGTTTTTGGGGTGTAGGTTTCACAGTAATTAAAAGTGTTACAAGCCCAAGGTTTATTAGCACTGCGAATGCCAAAATAGTTGTAAGCTCGGTTGCTTAAGCGAGAGGTTCCCCAATATGTTTCCCTTGCGGCTTTACTTACCAGCACGCGCCAATCCAATAGATATTTCCAGCCATAATATTTACAAAACGCGCTTACATCATAGTAAAAAGCATTTTGTAAACTCTGTAGTAAATTTTCAGGTACTTCCTGCGGTTCAAGTAATAAACAATATCGCTTAGTTTCAGGAATATAAGACACCGCATCTGGGTCTATTCGAGCAAGTCGCGATAAAACAACTTGAACGCTATCTCCTCGTTGAATGGGTTGTGCAGACAATGAAACAGTACAGAAAAAAGCGATGGTAAAAAAGAGGGATGTGGAGTATGCCATACTAAATATCATTACTTAGGTTTTGGACTTTTGATAAAAACACTTTGGTGATTATTACTAAATAGTAGCTTAAAAATCAACTACTTGTTACGTCTATTATTCTTAGACGTACAAAACTATCTCAAATTACAGCATAATGAAAAAAAAATTAAAAAAATATGGAATTATTTTGTGCAGTACCCTGTTTAAATCAAAAAAATTGATTTACCTTTGCGTTCGCTTTTTTAAAAAGCTAATTGCGGGTGTGGTGAAATTGGTAGACACGCCAGACTTAGGATCTGGTGCCGCAAGGTATGGGGGTTCGAGTCCCTCCACCCGCACCACTCGAAAACTTTTCTTCCCGTTACGAAATTTATTGTGATTTATCTATATTTCAAATCTATTTCTTTCATTCTTCTGTTTTCTTTTAATTAAGACTAATTATTCTTCACTTGGAGGATAAAGAGTTAAATGGAACAGGCAGCGAATAAATAAAATTTCTTTCATGGCTCAGATAATAAGAGAAGATATAGACCAACTTAATGCCAAAATTAAGGTCATTTTAGAACCTAGTGATTACAAACAAGAATACGAAAGTGAGGTTAAAAAAATACAGCAAACCGCACAAATCAAAGGCTTCAGAAAAGGGAAAATGCCCAAAAACTCTATAGAAAAACTATATGGTAAGGGTGTCCTTGAAGAAATAGTTATGAACAAAGCGGCAGAACATTTTAACTCCTACCTGGAAGATATTCCTAGATTGATTGGTGAGCCTATTCTGAATAAAGACCAATCTAAAATTGATGTGAATAATAAAGATTTCTATTTCTATTTCGACATAGGTTTTGCACCCGACTTAGTTGAACTGAAAGGTATGGGTGCTGATGACATGTATGTGCGTTACGAAATAGTGGAGGATATACAAAAACGATAGACGAGGCATTTGATTCAATTGCCAAAAACACAAGCGAACCAGAGGATGTAACAGATGGGGTATTAGACAATGATATGGTTTATTTATACGCTGAAGAGTTGGAGGAAGATACGTTGAAAGAGGAAGGTATTAAAACAGAATTTCCCGTATTGTTCGACAGAGACGAACTTCACGAGAATTTTATAGCAGCAATAGAAATAAAAGCCAAAGATGTTATTCGTTTAAACCTCTATGAAATAGAGCGAAACTTCACAGAAGATGATGTGAAGAATTACTATGTTAAAATACAAGATGATCGGTCATTTAGTCCCTACTTTGAAGCTACTATCAAACGAATAAGCCGCTTTCAAAAGCAAGAAATTACCATAGAATTACTACGAAAATTTTATGATAATGAAGAATTAGAAAGCGTAGAGCAGGTCAGAGCGTTGATTGCCGAATCAATTGTAAAAGAACATGAGAAATTAAGTACTCGTATTTTAGTGTCTGAGGTAAAGACGAGAATCTTAGAGGAAAATCAATTCGACCTACCCGTTGAATTTTTATTGCGCTCTTTTGAAGCACAACAGGCTAACAATCAAGAAAACTATGATATTGAATTTGATGATTATTTGCAAAAAATTAAGGAAACTGCCATTATAAATGATTTGGTAAGTAGATTCAATATTTCTATATCAAAAACTGAACTTGATCATTACTTATTTAATGTTTTCAGACATTATTTTCCTTCCCAAACAGAGAAATCCTTTACTACTTGGATGACTTTGATTTCAAAAAGTCAAAAACATTCATTAATGTTTTATAACCAATTGCTGGAACTAAAAGCATTTGAAGAAGCAGCAAAAGTAGTTAAAACTACTACAAAACAGATAACTATAGAAGAGGCAAATGAAATATTAAAAAAATCCAAATATGAGGATGTTGAGGACAGTAAATCTTTGAATGAGGCAGAAGAGGAAGCGATAACATGGTCTGAAAATACGCTCTTGCAAAATAATCCTGACTTTGAAAACTCAACTGATGTCGAATAAAAGCGTTATAGAAGAAATTAAAGTGATTTTATAATCAGAAAATAAAAAAAGATGTTCGATCAAAATGAATTTAAGAAATACGCTACTAAGCACTTGGGCATCAGTAGTACACGCTTAGAGGGCTACAATAAATATGCCCTGAAAAGTATGCCAACTTCTTATGTTACTCCAAACATTATTGAGGAGCGACAATTGAATATTTCAGTGCTTGATGTCTTCTCGCGTTTGATGATGGATAGAATTATTTTCCTAGGTACACCTGTTATGGATGATATTGCCAATATCATTCAAGCACAACTATTATTCCTAGAGTCTGCGGACCCGAAGCGCGATGTACAGATTTTTATTAATAGTCCTGGTGGTTCTGTGACTGCAGGGTTGGGTATTTACGATACCATGCAATATATTTCTCCTGACGTGGCAACAATTTGTACAGGTATGGCAGCATCTATGTCGGCTGTGTTGCTTTCTGCGGGAACAAAGAACAAGCGTTCTTGCTTGCGCCATAGCCGTGTGATGATACATCAACCTTCAGGTGGTATGCAGGGGCAAGTGTCAGAAATGGAAATTTCTTACAAGCTCATTAAAAAAATGCAAGAAGAACTTTACAACATTTTAAGCACCCATACAGGACAACCTTACGAGAAAATCGAAGAAGATTCTGACCGCGACAAGTGGCTTTCTTCAGATGAAGCCGTAACGTATGGACTTGTAGATGAAGTATTGGTTCGCAACAAAAAATAATTAATTATCAATCAGCGTTAGTAGAAACCA
>JAAUTG010000420.1 GCA_012031785.1 Saprospiraceae bacterium
GCTTGTGTGACGGGAACTTGGGCGATGTAAAAAACTGGGGATGTTTACTTGTAATTCCCCCCTGTTTGCTATCATCCCAATTTCTAAACTTCAGCATTTTTTCGCCACCCTCCACAAAAACCAGCTCGAAGGCAGTGCCATCGGGTAGGGTTTCGGTATAGTTTTTAGACATTTGTTGGGTCTTTTTTTTAGCTTTTTGAAGGTTCGAAGGCTTCAAAAGGCTGGTGATTTTTTATTACGCGACTAAATTTCATTGTTTTTCTTTCGTCGCAGCTCGTATTCTTGAAAGGCAGTTCTTTTTAAGACTTTATACTGCACCAAGGCTTCCAAACTCGCTTCCAGTTTTTCTGGCGTTAATTCCGATGCATGGACCAGCGAAAATGTGCTTTGCAACGCCGATGTGGTGAAGGCTTTTTTTCCCAATTTCGCAACTGCGAACAGCACTTTTGCGTCTTGTTCGTTGAATTTCAGTTTTAGTTTTGGTGCAAAATCAAACAAAAGCATCAATAGCGCGTACATGATTTTTTTCGCCGTATCGTCGAATAGCAGGATGCCCAGTTCTTTCCCTACAAAAGTCAACAAATCGTGGTTAGAAACTTGTGCGATGTTGTAGAGCTTAAACGATTCCGCCGTGATGTTGCCCATAGAATCTTGCTCGATGCTTATGCTGCGGGTTTCTTCCGGAGGGTCGCTTGGGCGTTCCACCAACGCTACGTGTTGGTTTAAGAGGTTTAGCACTTCTGGCGTTAGAGCCATGCTGCTTCGGCAAGTTTTTCGCTTAAAAAAGCAGCTAAAATTTGTTGTTGATTCATAGTGATATTTTTGTCTTTAAAAAAAGGCTGATGGTTTTCCTTTTTAAAAAATCTTCACCCCATTAGAATAAACGCTGATCAATTCATCTAGGTTCTCCTCGTGTCGAGCAGCACGGGTTTTACCCTTCTGCAAAGCTACCAAAATATCCACTTCTGGCTGTTGAGACAAATACCGATAAAACCCCGATGCAAAGTCTTGAGCGGCAGCAGATACGATTTCATCACTCGTTCCGATGGTGATAAGCCCCAGTTCGCTGATGGCTTTGGCTTGTGTTTGGCTATGGCAAGCATTGAGAAACACCAATTTTAAATTCGGATTGTCATCTTTGAAGGCTTGAAATTGGCGTTTTCAAAACGCTGTCATCTACGATGTTTTGCCCTTTGCGTTTGTCGTGCAAGATGATACCACCTGTTGTTGGTCTCCCATCCGCAGTCACACTGGCTTCCTTACCATGTCCGCAAAAATGAATGACGTGCGGTTGGCGGTCTTCTACTGCATCAATAATCGCATCCAAATCTACGCCACCAACTGGAATGACTTCGCACTTTTTGGATTCCCTGACTTTTTCTGCAATCAAAGTATGTTCTTTTTCCCAACTGATTTCGCTAGTTTTACTTGGATTGGCAGCTAAGAACAACAAGCAAATCTTTTCTACGCCCTCAAAGTTTATCGTTTTTGGTACGTCCAGATGGAGGGTTGGCAACTGTTCTTTGCTCCACCGCTCCAATAAGTCCTCCTGCGTATGGCTTGCTACTTTTGCGATTCAAATTGTTTTTGCTCGTGGCTTTTGTCCAAAAACACCTGAAAATCGGCATTGGGCAGCACTTGATTAGAAAGCGTCGGTAAATAGCCCGTTTCGCAGGCTGCCAGCACCTTAGCATCCACCCATGTTGTGCCATCAAGGCTGTAATGGACTTGGAAATCCGCCTCTTTTTGCAAATCTTCCAACAAGTTCCGAATTTTTGCCAATAGCGGCAGGGCGCTTTGTTCAAGTTCCACCTGAATGGTCTCGCCTACTTTTTGAATGAGCGCAGAGGTGCCTTGCTCGGCGATGATAATACCATTTGCCAAATATCCCTTAGTTCCGCCAAATACTGGGTTCGGACAATAAAACTTTGAATGATGCCGTAGTGCAGCAAGGTATGTTGGTAGCGGATGAACAAACGCTTGGGTTTGCCTTCTCGGAACTGCACCACCGTTGCGGGTGGGGTTTTCTGCATCAACTGCGGAGCTACGAATTGACGTTCTTCAAAGGACTTAGAACGATCTTTGTCTTTATCGGTTTCCACTTCAAAGCAAAGCTCACAGCTCAGCATGAACCCAAGAAACAGCTCGCACTCCACTTCGCTGTATTGCTGCCACACCTTCCTTAATTGCGCACCAGAAAATCGCCTTTCTGTTCGTACATGATGGTGTAATAACTCACGTTGCCTTTGTCGCTGAAAAAGGGTATAAATGGCGCGAATTGCCCAATCTTGCTGCAAAATAATCGCATTGCCAAAGTAGCCTTCTCTGTAAAAAACAACACCCGTTGGCACCAGCCATTTTTCGAGCACTTCTATTGGGTTTTCCAGGGCGTAATCCGAAGCGATATCGAGGTATTCTTGCAGGGATAGTACCTTGCTTGGAATTATTTTTTTGAAGGTTGCGCAGGTGCTGTCGCAGGTTGAACCAATTTTGGGGCAGGAGTTCATCGCGCCCGAAACTGGCAATCGCATCTTCCGTGAAGTTCAATAAGCGTTTGAAGCCATTTTGTTGCCAATCGCTTTGCGACGATTCTACTTGGTGGAAATCCAATTTTTTGAAGCTATTGGAAAATGTTTTAAGAAGGGATGGCTCATGAGGCGATGGTGCATTATTCTTCGCCTTTTTGGTCTTAATAACGATGACAGGGCTATCCTTGCCTTGTTGCTGTACGTAATACAACCAATATTGAAGCGAATGATTGTCGTATTTTCTGGTTTCTTGTCCTTCCTGGTATTCGCTTTCTTTTTTATGGTCGGGATTGTTTTCTTCATCCCAAAGCACATAATAAATGGCGTTGGATTGCATAAACAAGCGGTGCGTGGCGTGGTAAATATCCTGCCCACCAAAGTCCCAAATATTGAGGATATAAGGAAATTTATCCTGCTCCAAATACTGCTCCAAAGAAATACATTGTTCGATGGAAACACCGTGGGTGGAATCGTGGCTAGGGGTAAAGGTGTTGTGTACTAAACGCTCCACTAGGCAACTTTTTCCCACCCCGCCATTTCCCACCACCAGCACTTTGTATTCTTTGTTCTGCTGCGGTTCGCCTTTTTCCAGATCGCGTTGAAAACGCTGCAAAAAATCCAAACAATTTGCGGGACGCTCCACCCCATCGCGTTTGCTGCTGTACATCGGGTTTTCTTTTAGATAGACGCGCTGCAGCTTCGGAAACTTGGGCAACCAACGGGTATCAAAATCATTCAATCGATTCTCGCTCAAGTCCAGATGTTCCAAACTGGGAAAATCCCGCAAGGGCACAAATTGGGAAATCTTGTTTCTGCTCCCATCCAAATAGCGCAACCTATCGCAATTTTGCGGCAACTTCAACGCCATCAACCCACTATCGCTCGCATCCAGATGCTCCAACTGCGGCATACTGCTTTCAAACACGAGGGTATGCA
>JAAUTG010000099.1 GCA_012031785.1 Saprospiraceae bacterium
TCAAAATATTCCCAACACTTCCAACAACTTTTTTTCCGTTCAAATAGAAGGAATTACCTACGTTGTAGTAGCTATGGAAACGGACAGTAGTACCACATCGCAAAAAGAACAAGCTGAAAAATTAGCAGCCACGTTGCCACCATTAATCAGCAACAACAGTAAAGTGGTTGTATTAGGTACCATAGAAGGTTATGCGCCCTCAGATAGCAGCTTTTATACCAAACGCTTTCGCCAAATACCTGCTAATGTCAGAACGGATAAAAAAATCATACAGCAACTAGCTGGCTATCAACGTCCAAGCAATTATGAGTTAGTGCGTGCATTTACCAATTCTGGACTTTCAGATATACTTGGAGTACTCCGCAAAGCAGACGATAATTTTGTCCACACCTACCCTACCAAAGTATTTGGTGAAATGCCCAGCTACAACGCCTATCGCTACGATTATATTCTTGTCGTACCAGCATTAACCGCAAACTGTAAGGCGACTACTATTTTACAGGATGAAACTACTCATTATTTATCAGAACATTATCCTGTATTGCTGGAACTCTCTTTCTAATTCGTTGCATGGTCTATCTTTCAGTTTGTGGACTTTGCTGGTTTAACAAAGCGTTCTTTTGTGGGCGAGTAATTGTCATCGTGTTAAACCATTAAAGATGAGCTAACTAAAGACAAAAAGATTCGGTGTCCTGTTAAAGGGACATCCGAATCCGAAAAGACTACGCTATTCTAAAATCTTACTCCTACGGGTTATGTTGTAATATAACGACTGAAACGACACCCATAGTGAATATCAAAGATGAATTTTAATCACTGAACTGGAGATTTTTTTGCTAAGGACATGATGTGTAGGTGAACCAGCCTTTTCTGACACCATGCCTTTTATGGTATAACACAAACAATGACCTTTTGATGTTCAACTAATGTTAAATCACACACAAAGATAAATTGGCTAGGCAAATAATACACAGTCATCTAGTGATTGTGCTATCAGATTGAGTTTTTGGAACTAATCACGGCACAATCTACCAAACCAACCATGATATAAAATGATAAAAATTCTTAAAAGTTACTGATGTAAAGAAAGCAATTATTTTCTAACTATCACAAATTTAGTAACATTAAAAAGTAAATTTTTTTAAATATATTAACCCGTAGTGGTATCCTCAGTATCTTGTTCCTAGCTCGCTTTATTGCTTTTCAATATAGACTTCATGTTAACAACATGTTTTCTAAATGTTAAGTTTTAAAAAATAGACAACCGAATGACTATCATTTCTTGTAAACCTAGCTACCTTGTGAAGGATTTTGACGGTAAGTTTCTAGCCTATTTCAGAGAATTAAAGATTAAATATGTAACTGCACAACACCAATAAATACATACACTAGGACATCCAAACAAAATTGGTTCATCAAAAAAATTATAAAAATTAAATTAAAACTAATCACTCATAATTTATAACGTACTAATATGAGACTGTTAGCTGGCTTGAGTTTCTTCTTTCTCCTGATGTTTGCTTGCACATCCGAACCATCACAAAACACAGATAAAGTTGTGGTCGGTGAACAATTAGCAAAAGTGCATTGCGCTTCTTGTCATCAATATCCCACACCCGAATTTTTAGATAAAAAAACATGGAAAAATTACATTTTACCTCGAATGGGCTACATGATGGGGATTTGCCAATAGATAGTATTGGAGCAGGTTTTATTGAAGAAAGTGCCAAAGCAGTCGCTTTCAACAACCCCAATTTATTTCGTAGCGAAGCCACAATAACACTTGAAGAATGGAATGAAATCTACGCTTTTTACCTAACCGCTGCACCCACGCAACTTCCAGCTTCTGAAAAAACTCCCATTATTAAAGAACTACCTCAATTCAAGGTCAATATTCCAGCCTACCAACTTTCACCACCCAGCACCACTATGGTAAAGTTTTTGGAAAATGGCTTCGCTGTCGGAGATGCCAACACGCGCCGCACCTTCTTTTTCGATCAAAAAAATGCAAATGGTGGGTGCTGCCAACACCCGTGAAGGAGCAGTTTGGTTGACTGAGACTAATCAGGGCTATGCCCTAACCAGTATGGGTTCTTTCTCACCGAGTGATGCAGAAAAAGGTATGTTGTACTTTCTTTCTAAAACGCCTTCTCAGTCTAGCCGCATCCTGATTGACAGTTTAAAGAGACCCGTTCATACAGCACTAGCTGATTTGAATGGTGACAACTTCTTCGACTTTGTGACCTGTGAATTTGCAAAATGGACAGGCAAACTCACTTGGTGGAAAAACGATGGCTATGGCAACCTCCGACCCAACGTACTAAGAAATATGCCTGGTGCCATCAAAGCTTACACGCACGACCTCAATAAAGACAGTTTATTGGACATCATCGCCTTATTTGGTCAAGGCGATGAAGGTATTTTTGCTTACTACAACGAAGGCAACGACAAATTCCGAGAAGAACGATTGCTTCAATTTCCACCTAGTTATGGCTCTAGCTTTTTTGACCTATTCGACTACGACGGCGACGGCGACCTAGACATCATCTACACAAATGGCGATAACGCTGATTATCCACCCATTAACAAACCCTATCACGGCATTCGCATATTTGAAAACAACGGCAATAGCCAATTCAAAGAAGTGCTATTCTATCCCCTACAAGGTGCCTACCAAGCTATTCCAAAAGATTTTGACCAAGATGGTGATTTAGACATCGCAGCCATTTCTTTTTTCCCCGATTTTCAACAACGCCCAGAAGAAAGTTTTGTATTTCTTGAGAATCAAGGTGATTGGCAATTTAAGGCACAAACCTTTCCTCAAAACAACCTAGGCAGATGGTTAGTGATGGACACCGGCGATTTGGATAAAGACGGCGACCTAGACATTTTACTCGGCTCATTAACGCTGGAAGTTATTCCCGATTTAGGTTTAGTAGATCAATGGATCGCTAAAGGAATTCCTTTTATTTTACTCGAAAATTTGAAAAAATAACTTTAGCCTTTGGTAAGTTAGTCTTTAGTCTTTCTTGGCTCATCTATAATTATTCTCTAATAGCAATTACATGGCTTCAAAACGCTAAAAGACTAAACTACCAAAGCCCCATAAACCAAAGCCCTCATAAAAAACGGTTTTTCAACTTGGGCGTAGGCAACATACAGGCTTCTTTTTTACCAAACCAGCGATAGCGATTTTTCGCTATCCAATTATACACCACATTCCTGAACGAAGTCGGAAACACAGCAGCTAACGACGATAGCACGAACCAAATACCGCCCAATCGCTTACCTACCAGAAGTGCGGCATCAGAATGCGTGTAAACTCTTTTCCCTTCCACCAACACCACTGAATTTAACAAATACGGCTGCACCACAGTGCCAGCCAGTAATTGCGCTGCAATCTCAGATTGCAAAGGCGCGAATTTGAACTTTTCCTCTTTATCGCGCTGAATAACAAACTGCACAAACCCATTGCACAAATTGCACACCCCATCAAAGAGTAGCACGCTATGCGTACTTAAATCATCCCCAAGTTGTTCCATAGTTCAATGATTGATATATGTAAACGGATAGAAAGGGGAAAGGTTTGGCAAGGGTACATGCTAAGCTGCAATTGCTGGACAAGAATAACATTCATATTTACCTACAAATGGATTTGGCACAAGGGTTTTGATAGTTTTATTGTATATCATAGTTACTCCCTTTTCAAGCAAGCAAAAAAAACGTCTCAAAATAGACATTTTTTATGGGTTTAATTACGAGAAACTTGATAAAAATATCAACTTAACCACCTCATAATCAAATTTTTAAATTAAAAATACCTTTTTATTTGTTTATTTGTTTAAAGGTATATATGAACAAGTGTTGTTTGGACATCCAATAGTTTGAAGATAGCTTTGTGGTGATATTTAAATGTAAAAGAAATGAATATACCTAACCAATCTAAAGTTTATTGTTGCTGTTGTTGCTGTCAAAAGCATATAGACTTCGGTGTTAGGGCTGTTTAACGATATACGATTATCCTATTCAAAAGCCTTTCCGAAGTAAATTTGGAAAGGCTTTTTTATTAAAATATTTTTTAACTATGACACCATCATTGGCTGGAAGGACGATTAAAACAGAAGACCAAAAAGACATTTTAGAACTTGGGCATCGAATCACGGATTTTAGAACAGGTAAAGAGGACGAAGAAAGATTTAGATTGTATCGTTTAACTCGTGGTGTCTATGGGCAGCGTCAGTTTGGGGTACAAATGTTCCGCATCAAAATACCGTTTGGAAAAGTGACTGCCGAACAGTTGACACGAATTGCGGATGTGTCCGAGCGATACACGAATGGTAATTTACACATCACCACACGCCAGAATATTCAGTTGCATTTTGTAAAGCTAGAGGATTCTCCAGCAGTGTGGGCGGATTTGGCGGAAAAAGATATCACGGCAAGAGAAGCCTGTGGCAACACGGTTAGAAACATTACGGGTTCGGCAAGAGCAGGTATTGACCCGAATGAGCCGTTTGATGTGTCGCCATACGTGCAGGCGGCGTTTGAATATTTTTTGCGCAACCCGATCTGCCAAGACATGGGACGTAAAATTAAGATTGCGTTTTCTTCCAGCGAACAGGATTCTGCTGCCACTTATTTCCACGATTTTGGATTCATTCCGCGTGTTCGTTTAGAAAGTGGCGTGGAGCAGCGCGGCTTCAAAGTGGTAATTGGCGGTGGCTTAGGTGCGGTTTCGGTGGAGCAACTACGGTGTACGAATTTTTGCCCGAAGATCAAGTTATTCCTTTTATGGAAGCAGGTTTGCGCGTATTTGACCGCTATGGTGAGCGCGAAAAGCGCATGAAAGCGAGAATGAAGTTTTTGGTACAGAAGCTGGGAGTAGCAACTTTCATGGAGTTGGTGGAAACGGAGAGATTAGCTATCAAAAATAAGGCGGTGGCAGTTGATTGGCAGGATGCGAAATGGCTTGAAGTGCCTGTGGTGAATATCGCGCCAAAAGTAGAGCCTATTGACGAGCAGCGATACCAAACTTGGGTAAAAACCAATGTTTTCCCACAAAAACAAGCGGGCTATGTAGGGGTGCAGTTGCGTGTGGTGTTGGGCAATATTCATGCAGAAGAAGCGCGTGTCTTGGCATCGCTAGTGAGCGCGTGCGCTGCAGATGATATTCGATTCACTTTGAATCAAGGTATTTTACTTCGTTTTGTGCGCCCGGAAAGTTTACCTTATTTGTTCAACGAATTAATCAAGCTGGGTTTGGCAGAACCTGGATTTGACACTATTGCTGACATAACAGCTTGCCCTGGTTCGGATACTTGTGCTTTGGCAGTAACCAACAGCACAGGTTTAGCGAAAAAACTGGAAGATGTAATTAGAACCGACTATCCCGAATTGGTGGCGGAAACGAATATTAAGATTAAGATTAGTGGCTGCATGAACTCTTGTGGTCAGCACATGGCAGCGAATATTGGTTTTCACGGTAGTTCCATTAAAAAGGGAAATTTAGTGGTCCCAGCTATGCAAATTGTGTTAGGTGGCGGCATTGACCCATCTGGCAAAGGTTTTATTGCTGAAAAAATTATCAAGATACCAACTAAAAGAGTACCACAGGCAGTCAGTGTGCTGTTAGATGACTACGAAACACAGCAGCAAAACGGCGAATATTTCAATGATTATTTTTACCGTTTGGGCGAGAAGCATTTTTATAATTTACTCAAACCTTTGGCTGCGGTTGATAATTTGGAAGCAACTGATCTTTTCGACTGGGGACAAGACTATCAATATCGCCAAGAAATTGGAGTAGGTGAGTGCGCGGCGGTGATGCTGGACGTGGTAGGAATGATTGTACAGGATGCCCAAAACAAAGTGAGTTTTGCAGAAGAAGCTATTAAAGCAGGTATTTTCGCAGATGGTATTTATCATGCTTATACCGCTTTTGTGGTTGGTGCAAAGGCGATGTTGCTCAGCAAAGACGTAAAATGCAACACGCAAAAAGGAATAATTGATGATTTTCAGAAGCATTATATTGAAACTGGCGACTTTGGTTGGAGTTTGGTTTTTTCTGAACATGTGTTGAGAATCAATCAAAATGAACCAACTGAAGATTTTGCAAACTCGTATCTAAAGGATGCTAACGACTTTGTAAAAAACGTGATTGCCATTCGCAGCGCGCAGTTGAATGCAACCAATGGTGTGGATAAACAAGTGATTGCAGATTATTACAAAGCCTAATTCTTTTCACTGATGATTAATCAAACAAAAATAACTTTAGTAGGTGCTGGTCCTGGTGATCCCGACTTACTTACTTTAAAAGGGTTAAAGGCAATACAAAGTGCGGATGTGGTTTGCTATGACGCGCTCTGCAACGAAGCCTTGTTGGCTCACGCACCCAACCACGCACTAAAAATTTATGTAGGCAAACGTGCCAATCAACATAAGATGAAACAAAGTGAAATTAATTTACTTTTGGTACAGTACGCACTCACACATGGTCACGTAGTGCGTTTGAAAGGGGGTGACTCTTTCGTGTTTGGACGCGGACACGAGGAAATGAGCTATGCAGAATCTTTCAATATTCCTGTTGAGGTCGTTCCTGGCGTTTCTAGCGCAATTGCAGTGCCTGAATTACAGGGTGTTCCAGTGACGCATCGTGGAATCAGCCAAAGCTTTTGGGTCATTACAGGAACTACTAGCAGTGGCGAACTTTCTAAAGATATAGCCTTAGCAGCACAATCCACCGCCACTTTAGTTATCTTGATGGGGATGAACAAATTATCAGAAATTGTGCAAATATTTCGACTACATGGCAAAATAGAAACACCCGCTATGGTAATTCAGAATGGTTCGCTGCCAAACGAAAAAGTGGCTGTTGGAACAATCGAAACTATCGAATCCGCAGTAGTAGCGCATCAACTGGGTTCGCCAGCAATTATTGTCATTGGAAATGTGGTAGGGTTGCACGCCCATTTCGCGGAAATGGCATACACCAGCAATGACGAGACCTGGACTTCATCATTTGAAATAACAACACACTAAATATCAAGGGTTTCTAACACATTGGATTTTTGGCAACCGCTTGAAAAGCAAAATTATCGAAACGAGTAGTCAAAAACCAATAACACTAACAAACAAATTTTTTATGCTAGACATGATTGCTCAACCTGAAGTTAGCCCTTCCTCCTCTCAACTGGATATTGATGAGCTGAATGCGATATTTACCCCAATGACTTACGAAGAACGTATTGCACATCTTTACGATTTTTTCCCAGAAGAAGAAGTAATGGTAACTTCTTCCTTCGGTACAAAGTCTGTGTTTTTGCTTTACTTGTTGCATAAAATCCAACCGACGCAAAAAATTTTACTTTATTGATACAACTTATCATTTTCCTGAAACATTACAGTACAAAGAAAGATTTAATAAAACGCTTCCAACTGAAAATAGTAGATATACTTCCAAACGAGCGCGAAAACAGAGTTACAAGAGAAGAATCTTGGTGGGTTGACCATCCAAAAATGTGTTGTAGTGTTAATAAAGTGGTGCCATTAGAACCCATCAAAGCAAAGCATAAAATCTGGATTTCAGGCTTGATGAGCTACCAAACAGAATTTCGTTCGCACTTACGTATTTTTGAACAGCAAGGCGACATCATCAAGTTTCATCCGATTATTGACATTGAAGAAGGAGAATTTTTGTATCAAATGGGTATCAACCAATTACCTTTGCATCCGTTAGAGGAGCTAGGATTCGGTTCTATTGGTTGTATTAACTGCACACAGCAAGGCGAAGGCCGGTCGGGCAGGTGGAAAGGAACAGATAAAACCGAATGCGGATTGCATCCAGGTTATTTTTTAAAGCGAAAAAAAGTTAAATCAGCATAATGATCCAGACAGATATTCTTATAATTGGGGCAGGACCCGTAGGATTGTTCACCGTGTTTGAAGCAGGATTGCTAAAATTACGTTGCCATTTAATTGACGCATTACCTCAACCAGGTGGGCAGTTGACAGAAATTTATCCAAAAAAACCAATTTATGATATTCCAGGTTTCCCATCTGTGAATGCTGGTGAATTAGTAGATAATTTGATGCAGCAAATTGCACCCTTTCATCCTACTTTTACTTTAGGAGAACGTGCAGAAACTATTGAACGTCAAGAAGATAATTCATTCATACTCACTACAAACAAGGGAACAAAAATAAAAGCCGCTGTTATTGCATTGGCGGCGGGTTTAGGTGCATTTGAGCCACGTAAACCACCTATTGATAACATCGAAACCTTTGAAGACAATGGTGTGGAATACTTTGTACGCGATCCAGAGATGTACCGCAACAAGCGTGTGGTGATTGCAGGTGGTGGTGATAGTGCCTTGGACTGGACTATTTTCTTAGCAAACGTGGCTAGCGAAGTTACACTCGTTCACCGTCGCAATGATTTCAGGGGGGCTTTAGATAGTGTAGAAAAAATGAAGCACCTGGATATGGAAGGGCGCATCAAACTAATTACTGACGCTCAAATCATTGGACTTCGCGGCGAAAGTAAATTGGAAGAAGTGATAATTGACCACAAAAATCTTGGTCAGTTTGCTAAAGAAACCGACCATTTCATACCGCTTTTTGGCTTGACTCCAAAACTAGGTCCGATTGGAGATTGGGGCTTAGAAATTGAAGACAACGCTATTAAAGTCAACACGTATGACTATAGCACCAACATTCCGGGTGTTTATGCAATTGGCGACATCAACACATATCCTGGTAAATTGAAACTCATTCTTTGTGGTTTCCATGAAGCTACTTTGATGTGTCAATCCGCTTTCAAGCATATTTATCCAGACAAAAAGTTAAGTTTCAAATACACCACCGTCATGGGCGAACAAGGTATTTTGAAACAAGCAGCAGCCACTGTGAGTTAAATCGTGGAATTACAAAGTTTCACAACGAACACATTGATAAAAAGGTTCATCCGTAATTTTGGCGCAAGTAAGCTTTTATTAACTCAATATTGCTGATAAATTACTTGTTTTCAAGTAGTTAGATTAAGTTGGTTTGCAATTTTTGACAAATTCTTAAAAGTTGCGCCATAAAGTCGGAAGAACCAATTTTTTACTTCCGATTATCTTTTATACCTTGCTGCATCAATCAGGTTGCCTGAGGTCAAGGTCTTTTCACAAAGGTATTACCGCCTAAAATAGAAAATCAGGTTACGAAACAATAAATTAAAGACGATGCAAATCAAATTCTGTGGTGGAGCAAGGGAAGTAACGGGTAGCGCGCATCTTGTCACATTAGAAGATGGATTCACTATTTTGTTAGATTGTGGAATGTTTCAAGGGTATGGCAAAGATACGGAAACACTCAACAACAATTGGTTATTTGAGCCTAAGCAAATAGACTGTGTTGTGCTTTCGCACGGACATATAGATCATACAGGCAAATTGCCGAAACTTTGGAAAGATGGCTTTCGAGGAACAGTTTATGCCACTCATGCCACTCGTAGTCTTTGTTCTATTATGTTGATGGACAGTGCTTTTATTCAAGAACGCGATGCAGAATACACTAACAAACGATTTAAAAAAAAGCAAGAAGAAAATATACTTAAAACACCGCTTTATACGACCAAGGATGTAAAAGAGGTGATGAACCTGTTTGTCGGTACGGGCTATGAGCGTTGGCTGAATATTCATCCTAATGTCAATTTATTGTATAGAGATGCAGGTCATATTTTAGGGAGCGCCAGCGTCACCTTAGAAATAAAAGAGAAAGGGCGAACTATTCGATTTGGATTCACAGGAGATGTAGGTCGTCCGAGTCGTCCAATTTTACGTGACCCACAGATTATGCCAGACGTTGATTACTTAATTTGTGAATCTACTTATGGCAGTAAGGAACACGAACAAGCACCAGCCGAAATTGCGCATTTCCGAAGAATTATTGAGCAAACCTGTGTAGAGCGCAAGGGCAAAGTGATTATTCCGGCTTTCAGTATTGGAAGAACCCAAGAAATTGTATATGTTCTTGATCAAATGGAAAATAATAAAATGCTCCCTCACATTCCAGTTTATGTGGATAGCCCTCTAGCGGTTAACGCTACTGAAATCTATGGAGCGCATCCAGAGTGTTTCGATGAAGAACTGAACAAGTATCTGTTGAGAGACCCTAATCCTTTTGGATTTAATAAATTGATTTACAATCAAGATTTGGAATTTTCTAAAGAGTTGAACACTAGCAACGAACCTTGTATTATCATCAGTGCTTCTGGTATGATGAACGCGGGACGTGTAAAACATCACCTGTTCAACAATATCGAAAGTAGAAAAAATACGATTTTAATTGTAGGATACTGTTCTCCAGAAACGCCAGGTGGTAAACTTCGAGCAGGAGAAACAGCGATTCGACTTTTTGGAAAGGAAGTGAAAGTGAAAGCAGATGTAGAAATTATGGACTCTTTTTCTGCTCATGCGGATCGCTCTGAATTGACCAATTTTTTAACACCAATCCAAAAAGGTTTGAAAAAAATATTTCTTGTACACGGCAATTACGATGATCAAATTGTTTTTAAGGATTACTTAAATAAAATAGGATTTTCTGATGTAGTTATACCAAACTTAGGGGAATCTTTCGTTTTAGATTAGCAGTAGTAAATAATTTTGAATACACAACTTGAATGTGATAATTTATGAAACATAAAAATATTTTGGTCCTACTTTTGATAGGAATTTCAACTTTGGGTTGGGCGCAGTCGTCACAACGCAAAGTGGTCAAATTATTGCAAGCAGAACAAATAGATCATAGCTTACTAAAAGGGGACCGCTCAACTGATTTTTTTTCTGAAACACTAAAAGTACCTATTTTGAAACCATCCCCATTTTTAGCTTACGCGCTAGTAATTTCCAATTCAAGTATAGCTACTGCGTCGCCAATGGCTTGGATTCGTTTTTCAAAAGATGGAAGAACGTGGGAAAAATGGAATCAACTTTTAGCAGATAGCCATGTGGAGGAGAATCAATCTGATTGGGTCAGTGAGCTAGGGTTTCAGGCAGCAGAGTACCTTTACTATCAATACCATATTCAAGGAATTTATGCAAGTCAAAAATACCGAACTAAATTTACATTTTTATAGTCCTGGTAAAACTACTGAACACCATTTTGAGGAACCACCATTAGTAGAATCGCGTTCTTGCCCTTGTCCGCAACCTAGTTTCAAAAATCGAGCCAATTGGTGTCCCAATAATAACTGTCCCCCAAATGCCAATGCAAGTACGCATCAAGTTACCCACTTAATTGTGCATCATGCTGCTGGAACAAATACGGCTAATGACTGGGCAGCTGTGGTGCGCTCTATTTGGGATTTTCATGTAAATACTAGAGGTTGGAGCGATGTAGGTTACAACTGGTTGATTGATCCTAACGGAGTCGTCTATGAAGGGAGGGGAGAAAACATACTTGGCGCACATTTTTGTGGTACCAATACAGGTGCGGAAGGCGTTTGTATGTTAGGCGATTTTACATCAATTACCCCAAAGGCATCTGCATTTCAATCTTTAACGCAACTACTGGCATGGAAGGCTTGTGACCGTAATTTATATCCTATTGACCGTAGTTTTCATCCTGCTTCTGGACTAAATTTATTACGAGTGTCTGGTCATAGGGATGGTTGCAACACTTCTTGTCCTGGCGATGCGTTCTATCCTTTATTGGACAGTGTACGTTATTCTGTAATTGAATATATTGATAATCAGTGTAATACTAGCATTTTGCCTGCCCCTTACAATCTAACTTACGCATGGACAGGCGAAACTGCTATTCAACTGAACTGGTCTTACGATTTGGCGTCACCCAACATCAAATTTTCCGTTGAGCGTTCTGTTGGAGAAGATTATCGCTACAAATCCTTAAAGGAACTACCTTCTAGCGAAACTACTTTTAAAGATAATACTATTGAAGCAAATAAAATTTATTACTATCGTATTCGAGCTATTTCAAGTTC
Source organism: Saprospiraceae bacterium (assembly GCA_012031785.1). Lineage (GTDB taxonomy): Bacteria > Bacteroidota > Bacteroidia > Chitinophagales > Saprospiraceae > JAAUTG01. The sequence continues at coordinate 11,987 of JAAUTG010000099.1, forward strand.
CAGTGCTTCGGCATACACTAATAAAGCAATCATCAATACTGCTGTTTCTTCCAGTAGTCAAATTGAATCTTCTCTGGTGATACTTTATCCTAATCCTGCAAAGGATCAAATTGCTATATATTCAGAAATTATGCTTTCGGAAAAAGCTGAATATCAGCTTACTGACGTTTTAGGAAGGACAATCCTTTTAGGTAAATTAGGTAAGACCACTTTCCCTCAACCTATTAGTTTGAGGGGTATAAAAGACGGATGGTATCAATTTACGATAACTGATGGTGAACGAAAATGGGTAGGTAAGTTGTTAATTCAAGGTAATTAACGTTCTTTGATAGAAGTTTGTGACAGTTTTATTAAGTGTAACTCATTTTACGCTATTCGCTACTTGCATTTGGCTACTTGCTCTTCGAAGAGATTTTCTTGTGCTGGCGCGGGGAGTATATGAAGTCAGCTTATCCAAAATAATTGTATTTTGGCAAACAATTAACGGCAAACAATTAATGGCGAAAATTAAATTACGTAATATTAGATACTGTATGAATTAATAATCTAAATACCAATTGTCACAAGCCAAAAACAAAACGCGACATGAACGAAAACATAAAGAACTCATTTTACTTACATATTGCTATGACTAGAATAATTAAATTCGCCACTATTTTGCTATTTGCCTTCACTTGTTGCTTGGCTTGTAGTGTACCTATGCAACAAGTGGAGCAAGCAATCGCGCAAACTCGCCAAACCTTTGCACCTGATAAACGAACGGCTACTTTTGAAATCACAGCTACATCAAGTGGTGCATCTTTAGTGTTAACAGGAGAAACCAATCTACCAACTGCAAAAACTGCCTTACTCCTCAAGATGGATTCGTTGAAGGCTAAAGTGATTGATAGTATAAAAATACTTCCAAGTGCTGATTTGAATGGGAAAACGCATGGCGTAGTAAATGTTTCGGTTTGTAATATCCGTTCTATTCCAAAACATTCTGGCGAACTAGCTAGTCAAGCCTTACTTGGTACACCACTCAAAGTATTAAAAAAAGAAGGAAGTTGGTATAAGATACAAACTCCAGACAAATACATAGGTTGGTTGGATGAAGCTGGGTTTGAGTTAATGGATAGCACTACTTACAAATTTTGGATACAGAAACCTAAAATTATTTATGCTAAAGAATATGGGTTTGCTTTCCAGCAGCCTTCTCCAAATAGTACCAAAATGGCAGACTTGGTGTCTGGTGTTATTCTGGCTTTGGAAGAAATTGAATCTGGTTATTCTGTGGTGAGTTTTCCAGATGGTCGAGTAGGCTATATTCCTGATACAGAGACTTATAGTTATGGAAAATGGCTAAGTGTAGAACAACCTTCCGTGAACAATATACTCAGTACAGCAATGGAGTATTTAGGTCGCCCGTACTTGTGGGGAGGAACGTCGGGGAAAGGAATGGATTGTAGCGGCTACACCAAGACAGTGTTTTACATGAATGGTATGATGCTACCTAGAGATGCTTCCCAGCAAGTGCAAGTGGGGAATGATATTCCGTATGATACCACTTGGCAGAATCTACTTCCTGGCGACTTTTTGTTTTTTGGTCAACGTGCTAGTGCCACACAAACGGAGAAAATTAACCATGTAGCCATTTACTTTGGAGATGGTAAAATTATTCATGCTTCAGGAGACGCTAACATTACCATAGAAAGTTTGCGAAGAGGAGATGGGAATTTTAACGAATATCGCTTTAACACGTTTGTTCGCGCCAAGCGTATGTTAGATCATGTAGGTAATAATGGCGTGATGATGCTTAAAAATATTGAAGGTTACTAACTCGTGTTATACAATTGGCTACTCGCCTTTTGCCTAAATATTAATCGTCTTTAGAAGCAAAATTAAATAGCGAGTGGCTATTATTAACCCTAATTTTGTATGCCTAGAACCAGTGAGTAAAAACAATTGCTGACTGCCATCAATTACGTATGCAGTTCATAAAATCACTAAAGTTCATGAAAAAAATATCACTCTCACATTAATTGCGATTGCTGTCACTGCTTGTTGTAGTACCATTTTTTCTTTTGTAGCTTTTGTGTGGTACTTTTCTCCGCAATTAACTTTTCAAACTGCTCAAGAAAATCTACCGCTTTCCAAGGCGCGTTGGGTAAATATTTCGCCCATAGACATGCCTAGCGATTTTGTGAATACATCTGCTGTCGCCACTAAATCAGTTTGTAACATCACCGTTTTTAGAGGAGATTATCGTTCTTCTGCTGGGTCTGGCGTAATTTTGTCAGAAGATGGCTATATTGTCACCAACAACCACGTTATAGAGGGTTCTAATATTTTTGGAGTCACACTTTATGATAAAAGAGAGTTTAAAGCCACTTTTGTAGGTACGGATCCAGATACGGATTTGGCATTGCTAAAAATTGAAACCAATAATTTATTGCCTATTCGGTTTGGGGATTCCGACCAACTTCAAGTAGGGGAGTGGGTGCTAGCAGTAGGAAATCCGTTCAATTTAAGCTCCACAGTCACTGCTGGTATCGTGAGTGCGAAAGCTAGAAATATTCAAATTTTAAGAGATAGAAAATACTCTATCGAAAGTTTTATCCAAACCGATGCCGCAGTCAATCCTGGAAATAGTGGTGGCGCATTGGTCAACATGAAAGGCGAATTAGTTGGTATTAATACTGCTATTATTTCTGAAAGTGGTGGATATGAAGGGTTTTCTTTTGCTATTCCCGCTTCCATGGTGGCAAAAGTGGTAGCAGATATTAAGCAATTTGGCAGTGTCCAAAGAGCAATTCTTGGCATCATTGTAGGGGACTTAAATAGTGTACTTGCTCAAAACCTAAATTTAGAAAAAGTAGAAGGCGTATTGGTTCAAACGGTTACACCTGGCACTACAGCTTCACAAGCAGGGCTACAAAGTGGCGATGTGATTACTGCCATCAACGGATTTCCCACACGCAGTACGCCTGAACTTCAGGAACAAGTGGCTCGCTATCGTCCAGGCGACCTTATCAGCATTGATTACATCAGATCAGGAATTGCTTATACGTAAAAGGACATTATTTTACAATCCTTAAAAAAGACAGAATAATTCAGGATTCGTTCTTCGAATTAGTGATTTAAAACCATTGATGTTCTATATTTTAAGTGTTGAATCCAGCACGAAAGATAAATCACTTTTTTCATATACTTTACCTAGCATTCATTCATCAATACTAATCACCCATTAAGACAATCACTTATTTTATCCATCCGACAAAAGATTATGATTCAAGTTTTTGTAACAGGCGGCACTTTCGATAAAGAATATAATTACATCTCGGGAGAATTATATTTTAAGGATACTCACCTCAACGAAATGGTTCAAACTCGGTAGATGCACTTTAGATATAGACATCAAAACTTTGATGATGTTAGATAGTCTGGAAATGACAGATACCGATCGAGAAATTATTGCTCACAATTGTGCCAAAACTGCTTTCAACAAAGTGTTAATTACGCATGGAACAGACAAGATAGTGGAAACTGCTACTTACTTGGCGCAACGCCAATTACTTGGAAAAACAATCGTTTTGACAGGTGCCATGATTCCCTATGCCTTTGGCACTTCTTCGGATGGCTTTTTTAACTTAGGAAGCGCATTAGCTTTTGTACAAACGCTATCTGAAGGTATTTATGTAGCAATGAATGGGCGTTACTTTACGTGGGATAATGTAAAGAAAAATAGAAAAACTGGTTTTTTTGAAGAATTGAGCTAATACAACGCACCAAAAAAGAACTATTCTTAAAAAAAACTTATTGTGGTACGATGTGATATGGCTTACCGAAAAACGACCAGAAAACTAAATTTAGGAGAGTATTACATACCAACCGAAAATGGTGTATCTCAGAATGGCTGGGTTTGGAATAAGTACAAAAAAAATAGGCTGAGCAAAACGCCCAGTCCTAAATATAGAATATGAAATTTTTAATTTCCTATGGTTTGCTTACTTCAAATACCATATCTTAGTGTTGATGTTATCAGCACCTTGACGAGCTACAGCAGCAGCGCGGTTGTCTCCGTTCAAACTCTGCTCAATGATAGGATAGATGAAACGAACTGGAATCAAGTCGTTGTTCTGGTTGCTAGGTCCAGCCACTAACGCTGGAATACCTGTACGTCTCCAGTCGAACCATGCTTCCATACCTTGATAGAAGAAAGCAATCCACTTTTGCGTACCGATTTTCACTAAGTCATCCTGCTGTGTGCCAGTAAGCACTACATCAGCTTGGTTCAAATATTGATCGCTAGCTGTCAAACCGTAATATTCAAAAGAAGCGCGGATACCACTCTTGTAGTATTCATCTGTCTTACTAGCAATCAAGCCCTTA
>JAAUTG010000421.1 GCA_012031785.1 Saprospiraceae bacterium
CCAGCAGCATCTGATATTTGTCCTTTGATAAGTGTTCCTTTGTCTGCTTCACAATTCCAAAAAAAGAATGGAACGAAAAATAGAATAAACCATGTTAACCTGCTCATGTCCGATCATCAATTGTGTTTAAAAAATGGTAATTATTTCGTACTTGGTTATGGAGATATGCTATTCTAGCCACTGCTTAACCGTCTCAAACCTGATTAGCAGTCTCCGAATACTCTATTTTTTTAGCCAACGCCGTCTCATAAAGTAACTTCCAATCTTCGATAGCTCCAAAAGAATCATTATCTATTGAAAGTTTGCCTTTCGTTACTTCGCCCAGCCTTGTAAAAGCAACATTATTGGTGTTCAAATAGTTAACCAATTCGTCTTCTAATTCTACTTTTACAGATAGCACCACACGACTTTGGCTTTCCCCGAACAAATAGGCATCCTTTCTAAAATTCTCATCCGTCTCAATATCAAAGCCTAAATTGTTAACCATCGCACTTTCCAACAAAGTTACAAACAATCCACCTTCCGAAATGTCGTGTGCGGACTGAATCATCCCTCTTCTGATGATGCGCTTCAAATTTTGTTGCAAGGAAATTTCCTCATCCATATCAAAAATAGGTACTGGCGACAACTTTACATTGTGAATAACGCGCAAATATTCCGACGAATTAAAATCATTAGTTGGTGTACCAATCATGTAAATCGCATCGCCTGGACGTTTGAAATTTAAGGTCATTTGGCGTTGATAGTTATCCAAAATTCCCACCATACCAATGGTAGGAGTCGGAAAAACAGGTTCCGTGCGGTCTTTGAGTACAGAATGGTTGTAAAAACTGACATTACCACCTGTGACTGGTGTGTTGAATCGAGTACAAGCCTCGCTCATACCTTTGATCGCTTCTACAAATTGCCAATAGACATCAGGACTATAAGGGTTGCCAAAGTTCAAGCAATTCGTAATTGCCATCGGCTCACCTCCACTGCAAACGATATTGCGCGCTGCTTCTGCCACTGCAATCATTGTTCCAACATAAGGGTTGGCAAACACGTAACTCGAATTGCAATCCACTGTCATTACTAAGGCTTTGTTCGTTCCTTTCACCCGTACTATGGAAGCATCCGAGTATTGGTTGGTGGTCATGGTGTTCGTGCGTACCATGGAATCGTACTGCTCATAAATCCACCTTTTGGAAGCGATATTGGGCGATGCTACCATTTTTTAGCCACTTCTAGGTAGTTCTTAGGTTTTTGAATGGTGTTTGCAGCAAATTTTGATATTTTTTGAATGTATTTTGGTTCGCGGTACTCTCGGTCATACACAGGCGCACCACCACCTAATACTAGCGTTTCTGATGGTACGTGAGCTACTCGAACTCCATTCTGAAAAAATTCCAACATTCTTGTATCTGTCACTTCTCCGATTTCTTCGCACTCCAAATCCCACTTATCAAACACGGCTTTCAGTATATCTTCTTGCCCTTTATGGCAGACAATTAACATTCGTTCCTGACTTTCGGAAAGTAAAATCTCGAAAGGCTTCATATCGGCTTGCCGCGTAGGTACTTTATCCAAATCAATACGCATTCCAGTATTGCTTTTTGCACTCATTTCGGAGGTGGAACATGTAATTCCTGCTGCTCCCATATCCTGCATTCCTACAATTGCTCCTGTTTGAATTGCCTCCAGTGTTGCTTCCAACAGCAACTTTTCTTGGAATGGATCACCTACTTGTACGGCTGGTAAATCGTCAGCAGAATCCTCTGTCAAATCGGCAGATGCGAAAGTAGCCCCGTGAATACCGTCCTTACCTGTTGCCGAACCTACTATGAATACTGGATTACCCGGACCATCCGCTCTTGCAGAAACCGTTTCTCCTATTTTACAATCCCGACGGACATAGCGTTTACCAAAATGTTTTGGTTGTAGCAATCCATGAAATAAGTTTCGCCACCTACGGTTGGTACGCCAAAGCAGTTGCCATAATCGCCGATTCCGCGAACTACGCCATCCACCAAACGGCGCATATTTTTTGAACTCAAATCGCCGAATCGTAAGGAGTTCAACGCGGCAATTGGACGCGCCCCCATGGTGAAAATATCTCGATGAATGCCGCCAACACCTGTTGCTGCTCCTTGATAGGGTTCAATTGCAGAAGGGTGGTTGTGGGATTCGATTTTGAAAGCACAAGCTAATCCATCCCCAATATCTATCAATCCTGCATTTTCTTCTCCAGCTCCCACCAACAAATGCTTACCAGTGCGTGGTAGGGTTTTGAGCCATTTAATGGAATTTTTATAAGAACAATGCTCTGACCACATGACCGAGTAGATACTCAATTCAGTAAAATTGGGCGTTCTGCCAAGTATTTTGATAATACGTTGGAACTCTTCTTCGGTAAGTCCCAATTTTTTGCAGTTTCTGAGTTTGGTAGTGGTTCAATATTTGACATCATTTTTTGACGCATTTCATTTAAACCACAAAGATATAACTCCCTCCTAAATTATCTATTTTTCTTATCCACTACTTTTTGATTACTTTGCTACTTGTTGTACGGATTATTTCAAATGCCTATTTCAAGTAATTAGTGGTCTGTTGAAATGTTTATCTTTAGGCAAAAGGCGAACAATAAAAAACCAAATGCGTAACGTGAGTCGCAACAACAAAATAGTTGAAGAACTTCTAAAACCTAGAATATGGATCAATACCAAACCATTGTCGTGCCTACATTCGGTGAATTTAAAGACAGAGGGAGTAAATTTTTGGCTTATGCCTATCCCATTCAATCTGAAGAAGAAGGACTAAATTACCTGAAAAATCTTAAAAAGGAGCATTTCAAAGCAGTTCACTATTGCTATGCCTATCGAATGGGGCTAGATAAAAATAATTTTCGTGCCAACGACGACGGCGAGCCTTCGGGCACTGCGGGTAAGCCTATTTTAGGGCAAATTGATAGTTTTGAGTTAACTAACATTATAGTAATTGTGGTGCGGTATTTTGGTGGCACTAAACTAGGAACTTCGGGTTTGATACAAGCCTATAAATCAAGCACTAGTGAAGCTTTGAAGCAAGCGGAAATCACGACCAAATATCTATATGATACCTTTCGGATTACTTTTGATTACGCCGTAATGGGCGACGTGATGAATGCGTTGAAAAAGGTGGAGTTGGAAATTATTACTCAAAACTTTGAAGAATCGCCTTACCTTCAAGTGATAATCAGAAGAAGCCTCGTGGCGGAAAAGCTACTGCAACTTAAAGCACTGATTGCCAAAGTAAGTTTGGAAGAAGCCGCTTTAATCCAAACCTTACCTCAAGTAAAAATTACATGCTTGAGTGAAGTATGATTTTTTGAAAGTATGATAAAACACCCCATATTTGCAATTCAAAAATTAGTATTGTTTGGCTTAAATCGAATTTTAAGATATAATGTTCTTCAAAAA
>JAAUTG010000422.1 GCA_012031785.1 Saprospiraceae bacterium
TGAAACTTGAGTAAATAATGCTAGAATAAATACGTAAAACCGATTCATGTCATAGGTTTTAATGTTATGGTAATAATGGCTTTGTCTTTTGGTTGTCGGCTCTGCTGGCTGGCTGGTTATTTATTTTTGGTATATTTTGTGAATTAATATTTAAAAATGATAACCCCAATTAAATGACCAATCAAAATCATGTCCTTTTGGCTTTTACGCAAGTTAGTAGGCTTTGTTAGGTTAGATATACGATTTTTACTAAAAAAAAGGATTTAGTTGGATTTTGTACGCACGAAAGGTCTGATAATCAGTCGCAAAGACTGGTCATAAGTTATATAGTTCCAGACCCAATTTATAAAAATCATAATTCTATTTTTCGCTCCCACAATCGAAAACAAATGTACGCCCAACCATAACCACCATGCAAGCCTTCCTTTGAAAAAAGCATTTGGTAAATCTACTACCGCTCGATTGCGTCCAATAGTTGCCATAGACCCTTTGTCTTTGTATTCAAAAGGGATTAGCGGCTTACCTTTTGCCATTAATTGGAAGTTTTTTGCTAATCTTTTCGCCTGTTGCATAGCAACTTGCGCGACTTGTGGATGTCCGTCTGGATATTTTTCTTCCTTTGCCGCGGCAACATCCCCTATCGCATACACATCTTGCACATGTTCTACTTTGTTGAAGGCATCTACTTGAAGGCGATTACCTCTCAAAAGTGCCTCGGCAGGTAAGCCCTTGAGCTTATTACCGATAATACCTGCTGCCCAAATCAACTTTCTAGAACCGAATACCCGACCATCTTTTAAGGTCACCATTTCCCCATCGTAATCGGTGACGTAATTGTTTAGCGTAATTTTTACGCCTAGTTCTGTTAAAAATTGATGCGCACTTTCTGCGGATTTTTGGACATTCCTTTTAAAAGTTGATCACCACCTTGTATTAGATGAATGTCAATTTCGTTCTCGTCCAGTTCGGGATAATCCTTCGGAATGACATATTTTCGCATTTCTGCCAATGCTCCAGCTACTTCCACGCCAGTAGGTCCACCACCCACTACCACAATATCCAGCAGTGGTTGACGTTGGTTAAAGTCGCTAATGGTAAGGCTTTCTTCATAGTCAGAAAGGATGCGGTTGCGTAAAAAATTGCAATTCTGAAATAGATTTCATCGGGATAGCATGTTGCGCAATTTTTTTCGTTACCAAAAAAAATTAGTGTCTGCGCCAATTGCGACTACTAAGTAATCGTAAGCCATTTCACCATGTGGCGTGTAAACTATTTTCTGGGTTGTATCTACTTCCGTGATTTCTGCAACGCGCAAATAGACCTCTTTGGCTTTTTGAAACATTTTGCGAAAGGGAAAGATAATGGAACTTGCTTCTAAACCTGCCATCGCCACTTGATAGAAAAGTGGTTGGAACTGATGGAAATTATTTTATCTATCAATACAATTTGGTAGTCGGATTTTTCTAAGCACTTTGCTAACTCTAAGCCAGCAAATCCTCCACCAATAATGACGATGCGCTTTTTGCTTGTTTGCGGAATAATTGACAGGCATATTAAAATGTATATTTTCTGCAAATATGGTGATTTTTTTGTGTATTTGCAGTACAGCTTTTGTAGAATTTATGTCTAAGTAATGAGGGGAGCAAAAAAGTACACACTCAAAATACTTCAGATGACAAGCTGCGAGTTTGCTAGTTGATAATGAATGGATTGTAGAAGTAATTTACTGCTAAACGTCACTAAACTAATCGCCACGCCCTGACGTTTTAATGAATAAGACTTTGATAATTTATTTCAAGACTTTTCTCTACAACCTCTATCTCATGTGGCACTTGGTTAGTTTTGCGGTTTCGGTATTGAGTTTGTCGCTTTGGTTCTATTTTCAAGACCGACGGCAAGGTAATGTATTTTTTCGCACGCTTTTTGTCGTTTCTTTTTCACTTTTTCTAGTTTCTACTTTTTTTGAAAGTGCGAGTTGGGCAAATAAAATCAAATGGTTAGTACAAGATAGCATTCTGCTTGCAGCTATTGGTGCTTTTCTCGGTGTTCTCCGAGCTTGGAAAATACTTTTTTGGTCAGCACTTGCTGTGAGTTTGTTTTTAGTATTTACGAAGTGGAGAACGCCCGAAGCGACAACTATTTTACTTTCCTCCGATGGGGAGTGGCTTATGCAACTTCAATCAGATGCAACGCTGGAGCGTATTCAAAACGATTTCCCAGCACTTGATTTTAAACCAGCCTTTACGCCAAAGGATACTTCCTCTAGCCTGAACACATGGTGGGTTGTGAATATCCCAAGTTTGTATTTCAAAAATTTAGAGAAACTCAAGGAAAAAATCGCGCAATATCCTGATGTGGTTGCCATAGAAGAAAACGAAGTCATACTAGCAACTCCTTTATTGAAAGCCAACACTCAATATACAAACAGAAAATTTACTGTTAACGACCCAGGATTAGATAAGGCTTGGGGCTTTGAGGCAATGGAAGTAGATAGACTATACAACTTCTTAAAAAACAATGACTTACTACCTCAAAAGAAGGCAAGAATTGCTATTTTGGATACTGGCGTTGATGCACTCCATGAGGACTTACGCGGCAACTATTACTCTATTAACGCGAAGTACGACACAGATTTTAATGGACACGGAACGCATTGTGCAGGTATTGCGGCAGCGGTTACTAATAATGGTTTGGGAATTGCTTCTTATGCGCTGGACAATAATTTCGTAGAGGTTACAAGCATCAAAGTGTTGGCGAATTTTGGTGGTGGTACGCAAGAAACAATTATTGATGGCATGATTGAAGCTGCCGACCAAGGCGCAGACGTAATTTCTATGTCACTAGGTGCGCGCACCAATGACACGCGCCAAAATGCCTATCAACAAGCCGTACAATATTGTAACCAAAAAGGAGCTATTGTGATTGTGTCGGCAGGGAACTCTAACACCAACGCAAAATGGTTTGCTCCTGCCAATACGCCTGGCGTGATTGCCGTAAGTGCGGTGGATATAAGACTCAATAAAGCCAATTTTTCTAATTTCGTGAGCGATTTGCAGATGAAAGTCGCTGCACCAGGCGTGGATATTTACTCCACTACACCTAAAAATACATACAGTACGTTTAGTGGAACTTCTATGGCTGCGCCTTATGTAGCGGGTTTAGTTGGGTTGCTCAAAAGTCTGAATCCCGATTTAACGACCAACCAAGTATATCAAATTTTAAATCGAACGGGTAAAAACACATCGGATACCAAAGCTACTGGAAAGCTCATTCATCCTTTGCAAGCAATTCAGGCTTTGGATTAAAGAACAAAAACGCTAAGCTATTTTGTTACTTTTCATACAAATCTAAAAAATCCTTTTAAAAAGCGAACAGCCAAGCGCAAATAGCTAACTGTACAAAAAATTAGATTACAGTATTTTAGAT
>JAAUTG010000423.1 GCA_012031785.1 Saprospiraceae bacterium
ATGATGCGCCTCTTCCAAATTGCGTTTTTGATCCATCGAGTGTTACTGGAACAGATTTTACGATTAGGTATAGCGGCGAATGTTTGACCAGCAACGAGGTGAAAATAAAAGTGATTCAAACAGCTAACTTGCGTATTAGCGTGCCCAAAGTCACTTTTTGTATTGAAGATGCGCCTGTAACGATTGTTGCCAGTGATGCAGGTGGACGTTTTTCAGGAAGGGGTTTTGCGGATAGTTTATCGGGGGTATATAGTCCAAGTTTAGCGGGCATTGGAAAAGATACGATTCGTTATGAATTGGCGTTTGAGGCGAGTGGGGATGAAGTATGTCCTGCCGCTGCGACAGCAATAGTAGAGACTTTTCCTGCGCTGATGGTTGATTTCATTACAACGGATTGCTCAGGAAACACCGTAACATTCGATACCGTCAATACTTCTAACCGTTTTAGTAATATACGCTACGACTTTGGAGATGGGCGGTCTGCAACAACTGCAAGGGCAAGTCATACTTTAGTAGGGCAGGCACTTACGATGTTACCATCACTTTAAGTCAAAATGGAGGTTGTAATGCTACTCAACGGCGACAAGTCACTGTTGAGCCACCTGCTGTAGCTTTATTTTCCTTGTCGCATGACAATATTCCCTGTTCTCCTCTCCTTGTCAATATCGCAGACCGAAGCACGGGAAATAATCGCAAATACTTTTGGGATTTTGGCAATGGACAAACGGATACCGTTTCAAATCCACAACCTATTACTTACGAAGCTATTGGGCGAGATACGACCTATATCATCACATTACGTGTATCAAATGGTTGTAGTGCAGTCACTTATACGGAATCTGTTTTTGTAAAGGCAGGTCCGAACCCTAGGTTTGACTTAGATAAAGATTTGCACTGTAGCGGAGAATCTGTTGCCTTTCAGCGCATCAATGCCAATGCTGACGATAACAACAATTATTGGTTTTGGGAGTTTGGAGATGGGCGTACTTTTACAGGTAAAAATGCTCCCCCAATCATTTATGAAACCAACAGGCAGGATACTTTCATGGTATCTTTGACCGTAGGGAATGAATGTGATACCACTACGTTTCGTAGAGCGGTGGTGGTAATTCCCACCAATGTTACTTCTTTTTTAAACGTAGATAGGACAATAACTTGTTCTGGTAGTGAAGTGCGGTTCATTAATGCCAGTGGTGTGCCTAATGCAGAGTTTTTCTTCTCGGATGGCACCTCTTTAAGGGGCGATACCATATTTTATGAATTTATTTCTTCCAAGGATACCGTATTTCGTGTAACTATGCGTGTTTTTGGTTGCGGGTATGGGGATACTACGCTAATGATTAGGGTATTGCCAATGCCAATCCTAACGGCTAGTATTCCCGATGTAGCTTGTTCTGGAGAGCGCGTTCCAATAATTGTACGCACCGATGTAGCAGATGTTCGAATTATGTATGGCGACGGCGATTCGACACAACTTCGTTCGAGCCGCCATATTTACACAACATCGGGATATTTTTTATTCAGGCGACAGCTACCTCTGCCAGTGGTTGTGTAAGTGAAATCATGGACTCTATTTTCATTAAGCAAAGTCCAGTTGCAGACTTTGATATATCCCCTTTAATTTGTGAGAAGAATAATACTACTTTTATTACTACTTCCGACTCGGTTACTAATTGGGAATGGAAATTTGGAGATGGTAATATCGCTGCTGGAAACCCAATTGTGAATAACAACTATGCTAATATAGGACAATTTTTAGTTACGTTAGCTGTCGAAAGTGCGAACGGCTGTAGGGATACTATTATTCAACCAATTGAAATACAACCACTTCCGAGATTTAATACTAGCTATTCGATGCCTGATCCTTGTTTGTTAAACGTAGCATTTAGTAATGAAACAAGTGCAGATGCTTTTCAATGGCGTTTTGGAGATGGTAGTGCTAATTCTACTCAGACCAATCCTTTACATACTTATCCCGCTAGCGATACTTATTCCGCTACTTTGATTGCCAATTTAGATGGCTGCTTGGATAGTATTTCCATTGAGGTAACGTTACCCGATATTCCAAGTTTTGAGGCAAGTTTTGAGCAACCAAATCTGTGCGCGCCCAGTAGCGTGGACTTTAGCGTATTCAACGTTGCTAATGTTGATTCGTGGAAACTTCAATTTGGAGATGGCTTCAACTCTTTTGAGCCTTCTGAGTCGCATACCTATTTTGTACCCAATACTTACTTTGCCACGATACAAGCTAAAGGCGGAGATTGTGTTATAGATACAACTTTTGAAATTCTGGTTGGGGATACTTTATTGGCAAAAGTGCAACGCAGTCAAAATATTGCTTGTTTGGGTGCAGCGACTGGTTCCATAGAAATAAACGTTAATTCAGGAAACAGTCCATACAGCTTTGATTGGTCTAATGGCTTAAATGTTAATCCTGCTGTTGGCTTGTCAGTCGGTGCATATCAAGTAACCATCACAGATATTCTTGGCTGCCAACTGGTGTTAGAAGATACCTTGCAACAGCCTCAAGAAGCCTTGACTTTTACAGAAATTCTTTTGCAGCATGCTTCTTGTTACGAGGCATCAGACGGTGCTATTGAAATAGCCGCAGTAGGCGGTACTTCTCCTTACAAATATCTGTGGAATACCAGGAGCAGAAATCGCAGTTTGGACAATTTAGTTGCTGGCGACTACACGGTTTCTATTGAAGATGCGAATGGATGTATTTTAGAAGAAACTATTGTAGTTCTTCAGCCTGATCCAATTCAAATTGCCTTTGAAGTAGAACCTGTATGTTATGATTCAACAGGCTCATTCACCGTTTTTGTAGATGGTGGTACGCCCCCTTTCCTCATCAGCCTTTCCCAAAATTTCGACAATTTGGGAGATTTCTATGATGATCTGCTCCCTGGTAGATATACGATTTATGTGGAAGACAGCAATGGCTGTCAAGAAGATGCGGTTGTAGAAATTGAAGAATTGCCAGATTGGATACTCCGCATTTCACCTGCTGAGGCAGACATACTAAAAGGAGATTCTGTCTTTTTGACACCGTTTATTAGTCTCAATCAAGCTACTTTTGAATGGCAACCTATTGATTCTGTGAGAAATAAAGATAAAAAAGACACCCAAACTGTTCCTTTATTGGATACTACATTGTTCCAACTAAAAGCCACTGACCAATTTGGTTGTGTCAAGTATGCCACTTCAAAAATAAATGTTAAGGACACTTTTGCCATATTTATCCCGAATGCTTTTACACCAGGAAGTAGCGACAGAGGAAAAGATGGTATCAATGATTACTTTACAGCGTATAGTAAATTTCCTGCCGTAAAAATGATTAAACAAATGGTGATTGCCAATAAGTGGGGAACTATTTGTTTGAAAAGACAATTTCCACTAAATAGATTAGCGGA
>JAAUTG010000100.1 GCA_012031785.1 Saprospiraceae bacterium
AGACCGCTATTTGAGTGCGGGTATTTTTGAGTAACTCGTTTGGTTTGATTTGGAGGGGTTCAAATCAAACTCCGACTAACACACGTAGAATTGACGACTTTAGACATTATCCATAAACATCTTGCAGACTATGAAATTTAATTTTGTTTTTATTCTTTTTTTGTTGCTACATTTGGAAATACATTTGCTCAAGGCAATTTATCAGATAGCGTATATGTACTTTACCAAAAATACTTTGAATGGTAAGAGTGGCGGAGGAATACGAAAAAATGAGTACAAAAGTGGATTCCGTGGCTAATACACTTGGCAAAGATGTTTCTAAAATTGATGAAAACTACAAGTATTTTAATGAAGTATTGAATGCTAACAACAAGAAAATCAGTAGTATATCAGAAACTCAGCTCTACACCAATAAAACATTAGTAGAGCGAAACATCACTAGAGCAGTCAATTCTACTGAATTTGTGGAAGCCGCAGCTACTGCCTTGAACGCCTTGGACCTGACGAACCAGATTTTTGCTTACACCGATAAAATTACCGCCCTCAATAATCCCGAAAATACAGATTTAGGATTTTCCTTGAATGAACGCATCAATCGTATTTTGGAAGATGAAATATTTCAAGGAAGGCAGCGCGTAAATAAAATTAGAAAGGATAAGTTCTTGCAAGTAGTAGATAACATTATCAAAAATCCAATCACTACTTCCCTTACTGAAGGACTGCCAGTTGTAGGTTCTATAAGATCAGTTGTAGAAATGGTGGTAAATGTGTCTTTGCAAGGGGATGAAGTATCTTTAGAAGATGTAACAGAACTGAAACGAAAATTATCTTCTTACGTGGAATACTATCAAGGTTTAGAAAAAGCATTAAGAGCTTTTGAGACCAAAGTAGGAGGCATTGATGTAAGAACGGAAGCCCTAAAGCTATTACTCAAAAACTACATTATTGACCGTGTTAAAACAATTCATCCCGAAATGGATGTTGCCCAATTAGATTTACCACTCAATACTTTGCTCAATGATCACTATAATTTCAGAAAAGTCAAAGCAGACATAGATAACGTTCTCACTAAGGACTACAAAGACGCATCTGGTAATTTTGTATTTGCCTTAGCTATCAACGACCAACGCTTGCGCTTTCCTGACTTTGCGGTCGGGCAGAGTCGTTTCATTACGGACGAAATAGAATCCATTAACAGCGAATACGAAGCAGCACTTAACATCTACCAAACCACCATCAAGGAAGTGCTAGAAAGAAGTCGCTCGATTGGCAACGATGCCAAAATTGACCAAAAAATAAAAGACTTGGACAAATCCAAAGAAGAAGTGATACAAGCCATCAAGCGCAACATCAACTTGGTGAAAATAAAGCGCAGCTATCAGTCGTTGCTTTGGGAATAGCTCTATAATGCTATGTAACTGGTTATTTGGGATATTTGTAAGTAGGGTAGGGCTTCTAAAGTAAATAATTGGGCATAACGCCTCGAAACGAGCCTTTTACAGCTCAACAAATAATCAACAGCATAGCATCAGTAATTGATACACAAGTGAATCAACAATGGACATCAAAGAAAAAATTCAACAAAAAGCCGAAACCTACTACCAAGAAGTAGTGGACATTAGAAGGTATTTACATCAATATCCAGAACTCTCTTTTGAGGAAATAGAAACTGGAAAATTTATTGCACAGCAATTAAGTAGCTACCAAATTGAACATCAACATGGCTGGGCAGAAAATGGAGTAGTTGCACTTATTCAAGGTAAAAATCCTGAAAAAAAGACTATTGCTTTGCGCGCAGACATAGATGCACTGCCCATTTTGGAGGCTAATGATTTACTTTACACTTCCAAACATGTAGGAAAAATGCACGCTTGCGGACACGATGTCCACACTGCATCTTTGTTAGGGGTAGCAAAAATACTAAACGACTTAAAAGACCATTTTGAAGGTCAAGTTAAATTAATTTTTCAGCCAGCAGAAGAAAAAGCACCTGGTGGCGCTTCCATTTTGATTCGGGAAGGAGTCTTACAAAACCCCGCTCCAGCAAGCATCATCGGGCAACATGTGCATCCACCACTCGAAGTGGGAAAAGTCGGGATGAAAGCAGGCAAATACATGGCTTCTACGGATGAACTATTTGTCAAAGTACGCGGGAAAGGTGGACATGGGGCATTGCCACAGGATTGTATTGACCCAATTCTCATCGCTTCGCACCTCATCGTGGCATTGCAACAGATTGTGAGTAGAAACGCAGACCCTACTATGCCAAGTGTACTTACCTTCGGTAAGATTAACTCTTCAGGTGGTGCTAATAACGTTATTCCCAATGAAGTAAACCTACTAGGTACTTTCCGAACGATGGATGAAACCTGGCGTTACGAAGCCCACCGACGCATGAAAAAAATGGCAACTTCTCTGGCAGAAGGCATGGGGGGAGTCTGTGAGTTTGATATTTTAGTAGGCTACCCTTACCTAGTGAACGATGAGGCACTCACCCATAAGGTACGTCATTATGCCACGCAATATTTAGGTAAAGAAAACGTAGTAGATTTGCCAATTCGGATGACAGGCGAAGACTTTGCATTTTATTCTCATCACATCCCAGCGTGTTTTTACCGATTAGGTGTTGGTAACCCAGCTCAAGGAATTACTTCGGCTTTACACACGGACACTTTTAATGTAGATGAATCTTGCTTACAGTATAGTATTGGTCTAATGTCGTGGTTAGCAATTTGCGAACTAGAGGGGTCAAAACTTTAAGTAAATCGCCTTGTTTGATAACAGTGAAAGATGAACAAACAAGTTTCGGCAAATAGAATAGTTTCGATTTTATGGAACATCAATACAATCCAAGATTATTATGATTTTTCCAATAGGCGACGACCAAGTGAAAGGTGGCTATTTCCCCTTGTTTAGCTACGCTTTCATAGCCCTAAACATTGCTGTTTTCGTTTATGAAGTTCGCCTGATGGAGGCAAACGAGTTTGATAATTTTTTAATTCAGTGGGGCGCTATTCCCAAAGAAATTGTCAATCAACAGGATTTAATTACCCTATTTACAAGTATGTTCCTGCATGGTGGCTGGATGCACATCTTAGGTAATATGCTGTTTTTGTGGATATTTGCAGACAACATCGAAGCGGTAGTGGGGAGTTTTAGATTCTTTGTTTTTTACTTCTTGGGCGGTTTAGCAGCTCATGCGGCTCATATTTATTTTAATATAGATAGCGAAATACCCACGGTGGGTGCTAGTGGGGCTATTTCAGCGGTCATGGGTGCTTATTTAGTCATGTTTCCCGTATCTCAAATAAAAATGCTGTTTCTCGTGTTCACTTTTAGAATACCCGCACTACTATTTCTAGGGTTTTGGATATTTCAACAATGGAATGCAGGAGTCTCCTCTTTTTCTGAAACTGCTGAACACGCAGGAGTGGCTTGGTGGGCGCATATTGGCGGTTTTGTATTTGGCGTGTTAGCGGGCTTGTATTTTCGAGCAACTGGACTAACACAAGGTGCATTACAAGCAAAATCAAGGTATGTGTAATCAGGTTATTCTTTTGCGCTTCGCTATACTAAGTGAATTAAAATATCTATAACTTATTTATTATCAAATAGTAAAGCTAAAATTTGTAGTCTGTTAGTTGAAAAAAACTACCATTAGATCACTTGCCCATAAAACAGCTAAAGACCAAATTGCCAAAGACTAACTGCATCACAGTAAGTTACAACAGCTAAAGACCAAATTGCCAAAGACTAACTGCATCACAGTAAGTTACAAAAACAATTTTGCAAAAAAATGAACTCTTTATAGACTAAGCCGTTAGTTATCCCAAATCGAAAATAACTGAATATGAGGATACTACTCGTTGAAGACGAAGAAAACATCCGAGATGTGGTGCGGCTGAACCTAGAAATGGAGGACTATGAAGTCATTATCGCTAAAGACGGTAAGCAGGCACTCAAGCATATTGCTGGACAACATTTTGACTTATTAATTTTAGACATTATGTTGCCCGAAATTGATGGCTATCAAATCTGTGAGCAAGTGCGACTTACCAACCGTGAAATTCCCATCATGTTTTTAACGGCTAAAGACGCTGCCATAGACAGAATATCAGGTTTGAAGCGCGGCGCAGATGACTATTTGACTAAGCCTTTCAACTTGGAAGAATTGCTCTTGCGCGTCAGAAACTTGATTCGTAGAACCAGTAAATCCGCAGACAATACACCTGAAGTGTTCGACTTTGGTGGCAATAGGGTCAACTTTGCTACGTATGCGGTCACTTCGAGTGCAGGTGGAGTGTTTATGCTTACCAAAAAAGAAGCGATGCTGCTCAAATTGTTAGTGGATAGAAAAAATGAAGTGGTCTCAAGGCAGCAGATTCTACAAGCTGTTTGGGGTTACGATGTCTATCCTTCCACGCGCACAATTGATAACTTCATTTTATCGTTCCGAAAATACTTTGAAAGCGACCCAAAACAGCCGCAATACTTTCGTTCCATCAGAGGTGTAGGCTATAAATTCGTGATGGACTGACCAAGATAATGATAGATAATACTTACTAAAAGTGGATGGAAAATAATTTTAAGATAATTTTTGAAATCCCAAATCCTTGTTTATCTTCGCGGCAGTAAGCAGCTAAAACTCTTAAATTTACATTCAAGCAACGCACACACACAATTTACCATGACAAATACCATTACCCTTTCTTCAGACATGAATACGCTCTATTTGATTGATGATGAGCGTGTCATACCCTTTGATTTGACTAATAGTAAGGGAGTTTTGATTGGGGTTCTCAAGGGGCAAATCACTGTTGCAACTGCAGATGGCATTACCAAAGTAACAGAAGCTACAAAAGCAACGGAAGACAGAATTGAGATACCAGTGAAAGGTAATCAATGGACAGTCACCTATAACCAGCCCAACGAATTGATGCATGTCATTGGTGCTGTTGATATTGATGCCTTTACAATTACAAGAAAAGAACCTACTTGCAAGTCAATTTTGTTCGATTTGAAGAGTAAAATAGTGAACCTAAAACGAATAGGAGATACCCTAGAAGTAATTACAACCCCGTTAAAAGGAAAGGTTTAGTGTTTTGTTGCTTGGATCACTTGTGAAATAGATTTCTTCGTCTGTTTACTATCTACCCAACAAACTGTCATTTCATCAAATCCAGACCAAGGTATTATCCCCGCAATCCCGTTTCTCATGGTATTGATGTACGCTTTTATCTCTCCTAAAGCTGGTACAAAATCCGAATAGGGCAGCTCTGAAATTTCTTTAAGTTTTTTCCAGAATCCCATGAAATAAGGCTTTTCCACCATATCTGTCTTTGCTAAAAACCGATAGGCGCTTCTAAAGGCAGCTTCGGTAGCATCTAAGTCATCCAATTCAATTGCGGTTAAAATTTTCAGAAAATAACTACCAACAGTAATGTCTAACCTTTCTTTATTGCCTTTATTTTTTATGACGCGGTCACACCAAACTGCGGTTAGCGGATGTTCCCCAGCAATAAAAAGTAGTACAGCAATATTAAAAGAAAGCACTTTTTCGGTCGTAATAGCCACTGTATGTTTACTTAATCCATCTTCTACGGTTTCAGCAATTTGAAGTACATTCGTCACGATTCCAAAATTAATATTGTACAGCAACTTAAATTGAAAAAGCCGTTGAAAAAGTATCTTTTGATGGTGCGGATTGACGGGATTTTCGCTCTCTAGTTTTGTCAATAAATCATTGAAATAATCGAAGCGTTCTTTTTTGAAACAAATAGCCAAGAAATTAGAAGCATCAATAATGTAGTTGTAAAATTCCTCTTCTTTATATTTAGGGTATTCATCCCACCACCCCATAGCCTTATCAAAATATTCAAAAACCAGATCGGTGTTATTGATTTGTTGATAGTATAGTCCGTTACATTGGAAAAACCTATGCGTTGAAAGCATAGAGTAAAAATCGCTAGGATTAGAATGTAATAATTTTACCTCGCTATCTGGCAAAGCTTCTTTTGTAAACGAGCTTTTCCAAAGCCTATCAAACAAATCTAAGTAATTATTTTCCTCTGATAAAGCTAAAATATTATCTTCTTTGGTACTCAATAAATGGGTAATCTGTACAGGAACATCTCCCTTTCTAGTCCTGTAAGCAATTCTGCGCTCCTCTCGATTAATCATTAACAACGACAAATGGTCACTAATTTCTTGAGCTAATAATTTTGCTTCCTCGAGCCGTTCTTGGCAAAGTTCGTAAAGCTCGCGCTCAAAAAGATATTTGGCATCTATAAGTTTTTCCTTAATCTGCGCTGAACGCGATTTTTGCTGTGGTAATCGCGCATACTTCGTAAAATAGCTTCATAGAGATAAGCTTTATCAACGGAGAGATGATTGGACAAACGCTTTAAAGCTACTTCTTCATATTTGTCCATATTGCTAATTGCTTTAAAAAGTTCCAAATATTTAGCGTCTGTTTTTCCAGTCTTTTGGGCATCCAGCGTAAAATAACGTTTTTCGGACTTTGACATGGACTGGATTAACTTAAATAAATCATCTTTTCGTTTCATGGAAAAAGGTAAGTTCTGGAAAATTAAGAATCATTTGCTTAAAAAAACTTACGAAGCAATACAAAATTAATACATTACAATTAATACATTACTATCATTTTCACAAAGGCTTCACCTCAAAGTAAGGAAAAGTAACATAAAGAATAAATAACGATATGTTAATTTTTAAAAAACTAATCTTACAATAATTTACATTTGTAGTTCACCGCTTCATTCTGAACAAAATACCCACAAAAATTATCAAAAGATTATTAACTAATAAATTATCAAGGTGTTTTGATACAAAACGGTGACTTAAAGATTAAATTTACCTACGTTACCGTTCTTAATTCGTTTAAAAAAACAGATGCCCATAATACTTACATCAAAATAAAATTGATTCATAAAAAAAGGCAGATTACATCCCACAAATCGTGCAAATTTTGGTATAATCTGTAATTGATACTTACATGAACTTGAAAATTATATCTGCTGGTGCTGGCAGTGGGAAAACGTACCGCTTAACTTCTGAAATGGTAAAATTACTCAAATCAGGGGTTAGGGCAAGCGGCATTATTGCCACCACTTTCACTGCAAAAGCCGCAGCAGAACTCCAAGAGCGCGTCCGAACAAGACTGCTGGAAGAAGGACTTTCCAAAGAGGCAGATGACTTGAGCAATGCACTTATTGGGACAGTGCATGGGTTGGGCGTAAAGTTGCTAAAGCGCTTTGCTTATGAGGCAGGCGTTTCGCCAGAAGTAGAAATTATTGCAGATGCCGATCAGCAGGTACTATTCAACCAATCGCTGGCTATGGTGCTGCATTTTGAACGAGTGGAGCAGATGGAATTATTGTGCGACCGCTTGGGCTTAAACAAAAAAGCACCTTACGACTGGCGCAAAGAAGTAAAAGCAATTACAGAAATTGCAAGAACCAATGCTTTTACCTTACAATCGCTGCAAGAAAGTAAACTAAAATCTATACAGACTTTTGATAACTACCTTGGCGATGCCATGCCATTGTCTTTATCTGCTTACTTTGAGCAGTTGGATGGTATCGTGGAAGATACTATATATCAACTACAGCACAGTAAAGATGAAACAAAAGTGACCAAAGAAGCCATAAAAGAACTCAAAAATACGCGGCGTGAACTCAAACTTAAAGGATATTTGTACTGGTGGGAAGTCATTAAACTCACCAAACTCAAAGTAGGTGCGAAAAGTAAAGAATTACTCGAAGATTTGACCGCATTTGCAAGTAGTCACGAGCGTTTGGAGGCTTTCAAAAAAGACATCCACGCTTACATCACCGCCCTATTTGACATGGCAACAGAAGCGATGGAAGAATTTGCTCGATATAAGAAGCAACGCGGCTTGATTGACTACACCGATATGGAAGTTTTTATCAAACATCTACTCGACCATCCCAAAGTGCAAGCCGTATTAGCCAGTGAGTTGGATTTACTAATGGTAGATGAGTTCCAAGACACCAGCCCTATCCAGTTGGAGTTGTTTTTAAAACTTTCTAAACTGGCAAAACACTCCATTTGGGTAGGTGATCCGAAGCAATCCATTTACGGATTCAGAGGTGCTGAACCTCAGCTCATGCAAGCTATTATTCAAAAAACAGGTGGCGTAAAACCAGAAGATATTCAGGAATACTCTTGGAGAAGCCGCGAGGATGTGTATATTGTACCAACGCATTATTCACAAAGGCATTTCAAAATTACCACCCGAACAAGTTGCCTTGAAGCCAGTAAGAACAAAATTGAAAAGTGAGCGTTGCGAAAGTGAACCCATTGAAGTCCACGAAGCCCTCATTCACTGGCATTTTCGCTTTGAAAGTGAAGGTAAATCAAAAACTACGAACCGCGAATGGATGAATAACTGTATAGCTTCCACCATTCAGGACTTACTCGCCAAAGAAATACTGGTGCTTCCAAAAAATGCAAAAAACTGGCAGCCTGCTGTACCAGGCGATGTGGCGGTGCTTTGCCGTTCCAATAGCGAATGCAACGAAGTTGCCGAAGCGTTGCACAAAATGGGATTAAAAGCAGCTATCGCAAGGGCAGGTTTAATGAATACGGCAGAAGCAAAACTTATTTTGGCTTGCCTAAAATATATTTTGACACGACAGGACACCTTGTCTGTGGCAGAATTACTACTCTTGGCAGCAAATTTACCCATAGAATACATCATTGAAGACCGACTTAAATACCTCAAAACAAAAGAAGAAGGTTTAGCGACCACCGCTTGGGCATCCAACGAGCCTTTTATTCAACGCTTGGACATGCTGCGCGAGCAGGTTAAAGAACTATCCAGCAGTGAGATTTTGAATTTGATTTTGGATGAGCTGGATTTGCGCCGCATCATTGCCGCTTGGGGCAGTATGCAGCAACGTTTGGATAACGTGGATGTCATCCGAAGAATGGCAGAGGACTACGAAGACCGTTGCAATCGCTTGCATAGTGCGGCTTCTTTAGGCGGCTTTTTGCTTTGGATGAACGAGGTAGAAAACTTGAGTCAGGATTTTCAATCTTCTGGAGAAAGCCAAGAGGCAATAAATGTCCTTACCTACCATAAAAGCAAGGGTTTGGAGTATCCTATCGTCATTTGCCATAGCCTAGAGCAACCACTTAAAGCAGAAATTTGGGGTATTGACATAGTGATTGAGCGCAGTGAAATTGATTTGGACGATGTGCTAGGCGGACGCTGGCTACGCTATTGGGTGAACCCTTATGCTGACCAATACAAAGGTACGCCACTGTTTGACCGCCTCAAAGAAAGTCCTTTTTACCACCTCAAAAAAGCCCAAGCGATGGAAGAAGAGGCTAGACTTCTTTACGTAGGCATCACCCGCGCAAGGGATTACCTCATTTTTCCATCCCGAGAAAAACCAATGCGTTGGCTTAACCGTGTTGGGCAGGAAGGCAACGAGGATTTTCCAACGTTAGACCCCGAAAGTAACGATACGCCTTGGTATTGGGAAAATAAGATTGTGCCGATTCGCTCGGATATTTTCTATTTTGATAATGACTTTCAAAAAAAAGAAACCCTACTAAACCCTATCACCTACATTGAACCTGCATGTGGTCAACAAAGCTATCCGACGTACAAAATTGACTTGCGCAAAGAAGATTGGACGAGTGTTTGCGCAGCACAAACTAGCAAACTTCGCCAGTATGCTGTAGCACTACCGATTGCAGATGACCAAAAAATAACACAATTTCAAAAGCCTTTAAAGCCTTTTTGGTAGCTGATTGGCTTACTTATCCTCAACCAGAACGCTTAAAAATGGCACAAGAACATCTTCAACGATTTGGTTTGCAAGAAGATATAACTGCAATGGACTTTGTTCATCAATCTGCTGCTTACTATCAAGAAATTTTTGGGCAATTGCGCATTCAAGCTCAATACCGTAAATTTCCCATCCAACTTCATTGGGACAATCGGTTGTTTGAGACAGTACTCGATTTGGTACTCATCACGCCAGACCGTGTGCTGCTTTACCAAAATTCTGGTTTCCCTGGCGACTCTAAACGTTGGCGCAAACATGCAGTAGAATCACTAGGCGCATGGAGCTACCTAAGCAAAACCGCCCTACAACGATTATTCCCTAGAAAAAAAGTAGAAACTTGGGTGCATTTTGTAGTAGGTGGTGCTGTACTATTGCTCCAAACAGAATAGGGTAGAGAGACGTTTAAATTAAACGTCTCTACTGTACGATGAAAAATATCCGTGTATTTACCTTTTTTTGTATCTTCGTGAATCAATTAAATAATTAACTCACTTGACGCAGTTAGCCTTTGGTATTTAGGTGCTTTGGTTTCAGGCGTTTAATAGGTGGCGGACATCCAAATCCTAAAAGGCAGAGACGACCGAGTACCAATTGTGCAAGGTGATCAACTAATTTTAAAGCAAAATTTCTATGAAACAACTTTGGCTACTGAGCTGCTTTTTTCTTTTTACAATAATTGGTGTAAACGCTCAAAAAAATATTACCCTTGAAGATATTTGGCAGAATTATATATTCAGCACTCGCGGAGTGCCAGGATTTGATTTTCTAAACGATGGAAAAACTTATACTAAAAAAGATGGTGGAAAAATACAGCAGTACGATTTCACATCAGGTAATTTTGTAAGCACTATTTTTGATGTCACAGAAACACAGGGTGCTCTATTAGACTTTGACGGGTATAGTTTTAGTGAAGACGAACAAAAAATTCTACTCGAAGCTGCTACGGAACCTATTTATCGCCATTCTTATTATGCTCAATTCTATGTTTGGGATCGTCAAACCAAATCGTTGAGTAAAGTTTTTGAAGGCGGCAAACAACGCTACGCCACCTTCAGCCCCAAGGCAGATAAAGTAGCATTTGTGTATGATAATAATTTGTATTTCAAAGATTTGACTGACAATAAAGTAACTCAAATCACGAAGGATGGTGCTTACAATCAAATTATTAATGGCGCATCCGATTGGGTGTATGAAGAAGAATTTGTATTGGTACGCGCTTTTGAATGGTCACCGGATGGTAAAAAAATTGCTCTTTTGCGTTTTGACGAAAGCCAAGTCAAAGAATTTACCATGCAAATGTATCGCGATGAACTTTACCCTGAACACGTCAACTTTAAGTATCCGAAAGTAGGGGAAAAAAATTCAGTCGTGACAGCACATGTTTACAACCTGGAGAGTGGTCGTCTGCTAAAAGTGGACACTGGCGCAGATATGGACATTTATCTGCCGCGCCTAAAGTGGGCGAATGCTAACCAAGTATGCGTGTTCCGTATGAATCGCCACCAAAACGAACTCGAACTTTTACTGGCTGAAGCGTCATCTGGAAAAACAGAACTGCTTTACAAGGAAGTAGAAGAGCAGTACGTTGCTGAAAACGTGCTAGACGATATTGTGTTTCTAAAGGATGGTAAGCACTTTTTAATGAGTAGCGAACGCGACGGCTGGCAACATCTTTACTTACATAATATGAAAGGTAAGTTGGTAAAACAACTCACCAAAGGCAACTGGGATGTGACTGCATTTTATGGGGTAGATGAAGCTAACCAACTCGTTTATTTTCAGGCTGCTAAGGAATCTCCACTACGTCGCCACGTCTATACTGTGGAATTAAACACCAATAAGGAAACTAGACTTTCCGAGCAAGAAGGTTGGAATAGCGCGTCTTTCAGTAGCACTTTTGACTATTACATGCTAGAACATTCCACTGCGAATACGCCACCCACTTACGCCGTTTACAATCGAAATGGGAAAGTGCAGCGCGAACTGGAAGACAACGAACGCGTAAGCAAAATACAAAAAGACTACGGCGTAGCTCCTGTGGAGTTTTTTACCTTCCAAACCTCCGATAACTTATCGCTCAATGGTTGGATGATCAAGCCCGCCAACTTCGACCCAAATCGTCAATATCCTGTGTTCATGTTTCTATATGGCGGACCTGGTAGCCAACAAGTGACAGATAGCTGGAAGGGACAAAACTACTGGTGGTTTCAAATGCTTGCGCAACAGGGCTTTTTGATAGCTTGTGTGGATAATCGCGGTACAGGCGGTAGGGGAGAAGCCTTCAAGAAAGTAACTTATTTACAATTAGGTAATTACGAGACCAAAGATCAAATAGAAGCTGCCAAATATTTGGGTAGCTTAAAATATGCTGACCCAAACCGAATTGGTATATTTGGATGGAGCTACGGCGGCTACATGTCCTCTTTATGTCTTTTAAAAGGCAACGATGTTTTTAAAGCAGCTATCGCAGTAGCTCCAGTAACTAGTTGGAATGGTACGATACCGTTTATACGGAACGATACATGCAGACTTTGAGCGAAAATCTTAATGGCTACAAAGAAAATTCGCCTGTTTATTTTGCAGATCGGTTAAAAGGAAACTATCTGTTGGTGCATGGCTTGGGCGATGATAATGTGCATTGGCAGCATTCCGCAGAAATGACCAACGCCCTTATCAATGCGAATAAACAGTTTGATACCTATATTTATCCAAACCGCAATCATGGTATTTACGGAGGCTTGGTGCGGCTTCATTTGTATAGCAAGATGACTAATTTTTTAAATGAAAAGTTGATGAACGACCATACGCCATTGAGTAAATAACTTGTGCTGTTCGCTATTTGTCTTTGGTCTTTAGCTGCCTATTGGAAACTAAATTCCTTCAATAGGCAGGAAATAATCTCTTGAAGGCTAACGACTAAAGGCAAATAGTTGAGTGAGTAAAACTTTGATTATCAAATAGTTGAAATATTTATGCTAAGAATAATCGTTTTTTTTAGTTTAATGTGTTTTGCGCAGCAGCAATGGGCGCAGGGTTTTGCATTTGGGGCGAAAGGTGGACTTACGCTAGGCGTGCAGGATTGGAATGGTTTTGAGCAAGACCCTTTGTTTAAATATCACGGAATTTTGTTTATTGAATCGTTAACAGAAGAAACAGGATTAAGCATTTTTGCACAAGCAGGCTACCACGTCAAGGGAAGTGCCATCCGCAACCAAATAGCGTTTGGTTTGCTCAATAACAATCAAGTATTTAGATTGCCGCCTAGAGAATTTCAATTCAAAAATATTTCCTTGACAGTAGGGGCAAAGAAGAAATATGACATTGGTGGAAGCAGACAAGCGTATTATCTATTTGGTATTCGAGGAGACTACACGGTTGGTACTAACTTGGAACAATATGAGCTTTTTACGGAACTTTACAACACCTTGATTTTCCCAATTAATGGCTTTGTGCAAGAGTTTAATTATGGTGCCACTTTGGGCGGCGGCTTGGAATTTCCAATTGCAGAATTGGTAGGCACCGTGCTAGAGTTTACCATAAATCCAGATTTTTCTTATCAATATCGCCAACCACAAATCAATGCAGTTTACAATCCTTACACAGGCAATAATTCTTCTATTGGCGAACGCTTAATTAGAAACTTGACCATTGAAGTAACCGCTGGATTTCGATTTTTGAGAAAAATCGAATACATTGATTGACAACTGGAGTAGGGTCTTTAATACCTAGTTGCGTTTCCCCAACTGAAAATTGACAAATAAGTTAACGAAAAATGGGCGATTTTGCACGTTGTTTAATGTAGGAGATTCTACTAGAATAGGCACTTTGTCTAAATAAAAGTCTGCCATTATCCCTATTTCCATTGCCTTAACAAATTCGTCATAAGCACCCCAATCGAAATGTACTGAACCCATGATATTTCCACCTAATTGTGGCTTGAGTTCGCCCCAGCCTGTTGTAAACCCAGAGGTGCCAGTAATTTTGTTTTTATCTAAAAAGTCATCTGAGGTTTGTGCAGAATATTTAGTAGGACGAGAGTAAGGAAACGGTCCGCGAATGGGACTTTCTAAAGGGCTAATATTCAGATAATAAGGTTTCAAGAGTCCCAATGTAGGACCAACGCGATAACTCACTCCCACAGCTACTCCTTTTTTTCTATCTTTTTCAGAAAAATAGCGCTTTTCCCCAATACCAGTGCGGAATACATAAAAATTATTCTGTTTGCCAAAGATATAACTACCGTAGCTTGAGTTGAGCGTTCCATCTCTAAATTCCTTGATGTGCTTGAGTTCCCCAAAATTGACGTAATAAAAACGAGTTAGGTAATAGGTCTTTACATCTCCCCACGCCACGCCAAAGCTCCAGCCGCTATTGGTATTCAATCGGAAATCACTCACAACCTCCTTGTCATAGACAACCCCTTTCCTATCGTTAGACAGTTTACGTGGCTGAAACGTGGTTTGTGCGGTCAAAGAAGCTACTGAAAAACAAGCAGCCAACAAGAAAGTTAGTAATAATTTCATGGCTATCCATTTATGATAATGTGTGCAAAAATCGAACGGTATAATCTCCAACAAAATAGCAAACTATTCTTGAATAACTATATTTATCTTAAACAGTTTCAAAAAAAATGAAAAAATGTATCGAATATTACAATAATCAGCAAATCTGTAATACATGCTATTGCATCTAATTAAAGAGTACTTTTATCTTTATGTCAAGTGCAAAGCAGCCATTTTAGGTATGACAAGATGGTGAAATAATATTTAATAAGTCATTTTGTCAGTAATTGAAAATATGAGACCTTCCAAATGTGAACCACGATGCTGGCAATTCATTCATTATCAGCTAATAAATACTAAGGTTTATGAACAAATTGTAATAGTTCTTTATGAGAATGTAAAAGTTTGTGTGTAATTTCGTATAATTGCTCGAAATTACTGATAAGTACTTGTGTATTGCGGTCTTGGCTATCTAAATTTTTTAATTTGAAACAATGGCAATTGTATAAACTGCTCACTACTGTTTGTAATTCTTCGGCTTTAGCAAGGTGTTGTTTTAATTTGGAAGTATATTCTTCGTTGTTATTATCTGTTGTATGGTGGTTGCCATTTAGTTTTACTTTCCCATTGATATAGGGAATTTCGCTCAAGTCTTGTTCTGTTAACTCTAGAATAGATACTTGAAAAAGGTAGGAAATTTTTAATAAATTACATATTTTTGGCTCGGCAGTGCCATTTTCGTAAGAAGCAATGTTTCCCCTATTTAGCCCAACTTTGGCTGCTAGTTCTTCTTGGCTAAGGTTGTGCTTCCTCCTCAGATAACGAATATTCTGCGGTAAATAAATAGGTGGATCTTTAATCATTGTAAATACTGTTTTTTCGACTAATGCGCTTTTTTTTTCGATGTAACATCCAAATCAATCCATTAATCGTATGTAAATAACAGCACGTCATGGTTAATGGTTTTTCAAGAATTGGCTTTTTTATTGTCAATTGCGCGTCAACTAATAAAAAACCCAAAAAACTGCATACTTTTTGATGAATTATGTTTGCATTTTTTACGTTATTACATTACTTTTGTAAAAATTTTTTTACAGTATTAAACGTTTAGTTAACTTTTTATGCAATGTTCTAGTACATTTGGAATGATTTTTGTCTTATATAATTAACATTCAAATCAAGGGTTATGATAGCTACTATGCAAAATCAAATATATGATCAGTTAGAGGGCATCAGTCAATCACTCCGAGCTTTTTCGTTAAAGCTTACAGGAAACAATGTTGATGCAGAAGATCTCTATCAAGATACCGCACTTCGTATTATTAACAATGCGGATAAGTACCGACCTAATACTAATTTTAAGGCTTGGGCAGTAACTATCATGCGTAATATTTTCATTAACAACTACCGTAAGAAAGTGCGTCGCGGCGTGTTGTTAGACCAAACACCAAACAATTACTACATCAACTCGGGTGAGTCGTTGGTAGATAATGATGGTGAACATAACGTCTCTTTCAATGAGTTGATGAAAATGGTATCCGCGTTACCAGACGACTTTCGTGTGCCTTTCTGGATGGCTTACGAAGGCTACAAGTACGATGAAATTGCAGAAGAATTAGGTGCGCCACTAGGAACTATCAAAAGTCGCATCTTTTTTGCTCGCAAAAATTACAACACATGTACTTTGATATGCTACAAGGAACGTGCATAAATGATAAGTTGATGTTATGAGATTCGCGGTTTGCAGAATACAACTATTTTAGAGAAACTCAATTTGCTTTTTTACATGAGCATGACAAAATAGTTTTAACAGCAAATAGCGAACTGCGTAACATAAACAACTCACTTACTATCAAAGTAGTCAACTTACAACCAACAAAAAAAGTGGAGCAACCGAATATGTTCAGTT
>JAAUTG010000424.1 GCA_012031785.1 Saprospiraceae bacterium
CATCTAACGAATATCCAAATAAATTATTGAAAATGAAAATACATAAAGAAGGATATTCTATTTTGTTGATTTCCTTGCTTGTTGTGGCAGCAATTAACGCGCTGGTTTATGCCACGTTGCCTATGTTGTTGCCTTTAACTTTCTTGGGGCAATCGTTTTGATGGGTTTAGAAATTAACTTTTTCCGAAATCCCTCCCGTCAGCTACCGCTCGAAAGTGCGGAATTAATTTATTCGCCAGCTGACGGTAGAGTAGTGGTGATAGAAGAAGTGGTGGACGAAGAATATAGCCACCAAAAGCGGGTTCAGGTTTCTATATTCATGTCTATCTACGACGTTCACGCCAACAGAAGCCCTATCGCAGGAACAGTAGCTTACTTTAAATATCATCCTGGAAAATACTTACTAGCGCGTCATCCCAAATCTTCTACTGAAAATGAACACAATACTTTAGTGTTTCAACATGAAAAAGGCACGATTTTATTGCGCCAAATTGCAGGTGCAGTGGCGAGGAGAATTTGCTGTTACGTTAAACAAAATGATCCAGTTCGGCAGGGGCAAGAGATTGGGTTTATCAAATTTGGTTCTCGTGCTGATATTTTATTGCCTATGGATGCTAAAATTCAAGTGCAAATAGGGCAAAAAGTAAAAGCAGGCTTAGATATTATTGCTGTTTGGTAATTGAGTGATTGTTTTTATAAAGCAGTAGGGATAAATTAGTAATTTTATTTTGTAACTTATTTATGATGAAGTAGTTAATCTTAAACTTGTCACTCATACAGCTATTCTCGGTGTAAAATACTTACCTATCACTTCGCGCTCATCAGGACATGAATGACTCAACTTCGGAAAGGGTATTTTTTAATGCCTATCAAAAAAACTGCTGATAGGAAATAACTGCGCAGAAGCCTAACCTTTGGGGTTTTATAACCTTTGTGGATACTTTTCCGAAGTTTTTCAAAAATAATTCTACTTCTCCTGATAACACTTTACGTTCTTCTGGTACAGTAAGACGTAAATGTTGATGATTAATTCTTTCATAAAATAAACAAATCAAATCATGAGAAATTTAGTAATATTATTCAGCACTATCCTTGTTCTTGCAGTATTTTTTAGTTGCGAACAAAATGAATTGGATACTTTGGTAACAGCAAAGTCGGATGCTCAGGACACAACTGCTATGCCATACGACGCTTCAAAAGCAGAAGAAGTTATGGTGAAGTTAGAAAAAATAGATACTTCAGCGTTAGAATCGCGTTCACCAGTTTTAGTCTATTCCAATACTTTTGAAATCGGTTACGGCGGCTGGGTCAGCGTTACTTTTGACCGTTATGAGATGACCCCTAATTACAAGTACAGAGCGATTGTGACTCCTATTCATGGAAATCCAAACCTGTACAACTACGGCTACGACGCGCAACGCTATGAACCATTCCGACTTGTCCGAAGCAGCACCTCACAATATGGTACTGATGAAAGTTATTTGACTATCAACGATTTATATGCTAATGAGGAGAAAGCCTACTTCTCTGTGTACGGTGCGACTTACACTCGATTCCACATTCAAATTTATGCAGAACCTTATTGCACCGTAGGTTGCTTGGCAGGGCAGTATTTCATCGGGTCTTATTTAGGTACTTATCTGGATGTGTACAACGCTAACGCTGCTTCTGGCACAAAAGTTTGGGCTTATGCTTACAACGGTTCGATTGCACAAAAATGGTCTTTAATTCACGCTGGTAACGATTACTACTATGTAAGATCAGATTTAGGAACTTACTTAGATGTGTATAACGCTAACGCCACTTCTGGTACGAAGGTTTGGACGTATGCCTTCAATGGCTCAATTGCGCAAAAGTGGCGTGTAATATCAAGAGGTGACGGCTACTATTACTTCCAATCTGCAGTAGGTACTTATTTGGATGTTTACAATAGTAACACCGCTTCTGGTACGCCGATATGGGCTTATGCTTTCAATGGT
The DNA here is from genome assembly GCA_012031785.1 of Saprospiraceae bacterium. Taxonomy (GTDB): domain Bacteria; phylum Bacteroidota; class Bacteroidia; order Chitinophagales; family Saprospiraceae; genus JAAUTG01. The sequence continues at coordinate 1,980 of JAAUTG010000424.1, forward strand.
TCTGGTGCGCAGCGTTGGAAATTGATTAGAAGATAAAAATTAAACAGATAATCACTATAAAAAACCAAATGAAAAAGTCCTGAATCTTGTAAAAGATTTCAGGACTTTTTATTGGTGACACAACGCAGTGTTCTTGTCAATCTTTTAAAGCACTGTACTTTTTAGGTTAATGCAATAGCTAACACTTCTTCCATATTATCCACGTAGTGAAATGCCAAACCTTGCAAATAGTCTTTATTAATTTCTTCTATATGTTTGGCGTTTTCTTTGCAAAGTACAATATCTGTAAGCCCTGCTCGTTTTTGCTGCCAAAATTTTTTCTTTGATGCCACCCACAGGAAGTACCTTACCACGCAAGGTGATTTCGCCTGTCATTGCCAAATGAGCGCGTACTTTTTTTTGCGAAAAAGAAGAAGTCAACGCCGTCAACATCGTGATACCCGCAGAAGGTCCATCTTTAGGAATTGCCCCTTCTGGCACATGGATATGGATGTCATAGTCCTTGAAAAGTTCTTGTGAAATATTCAACTCATTTGCATGGGCTTTGATGTAGCTTAAAGCAGTAGTAGCAGATTCTTTCATCACTTCCCCCAAGTTGCCTGTCAACGTCAACTTCCCATTTCCCTTACTCAAACTAGTTTCGATGAATAAAATATCTCCTCCTACTTGTGTCCAAGCCAAACCAATTGCCACACCGTGTGTATCCAACTGTTGATAGCGGTCTTTGGAATAATATTCAGAACCTAATATGGCTCGAACATCTTCTGGTTTAAGCGCGGATTCGTAAGCCTCCTGCATGGCTACGTTTTTTGCTATACGCCGCATGAGAGAGGCGATTTGACGATTCATGGTTCTTACACCCGATTCTCGGGTATAGTTTTCAATGACGTACTCCAAAGCCTGATTATCCAGTTTTACTTGGTTAGTTTTCAAGCCATGTGCTTCGCGCTGCTGTGGAATGAGATGGCGTTTGGCGATTTCAATTTTTTCTTCCGTAGAGTAACCACTAATTTCGATAATTTCCATACGATCTAATAAAGCGGGCTGAATGGAATTAAGCGAATTAGCGGTAGCGATGAAGAACACTTTAGAAAGGTCATAATCCAATTCTAGGTAATTATCATGAAAAGCGTTATTTTGCTCAGGGTCAAGCACTTCCAACAGCGCAGAAGAAGGATCGCCTCTAAAATCAGTGCCCACTTTATCAATTTCATCCAGAATGAACACAGGATTGGAAGAACCACTTTTTTTGATGGACTGAATAATTCTGCCAGGCATCGCACCAATGTAGGTTTTTCTGTGTCCTCTAATCTCTGCTTCATCATGCAAACCGCCCAAAGACATTCTGATAAACTTACGTTTTAAGGCTTTTGCCACAGATTTACCTAGTGAAGTTTTACCTACTCCAG
>JAAUTG010000425.1 GCA_012031785.1 Saprospiraceae bacterium
GATAAAATCTGATCTTCAATCGGATTTTCCATACAATGCTCTTTGAAATTTTTTTGCGAAAATTCCATCACCAATTGAGGGGAAGAAAAGCAAAGTCGGTGTTGAAGTCCTTTCAAAACACTTCCTTCTGCACCCTCTACGTCAATTTTAATTACAGTTGGGTGTATTGTTGCTTGCTGACAATAGAAATCTAAAGAAATGGCAGGTACCGTAGTAGGTTGTGGTAAATTTTCTTTAAACCATTCCATTCCTTCAAACGGCTTTGTGTCTAAAGTATTATATTCAGAGTAAAGTACGGGAAACTCGTAAATTTCTATGGATGCTACCTTATCAGAAACCGCTTTAGGCAGTGCAAGGATATTAGAATAGGGTTTGACATTTTTTTCTAGTAAAGCAAATGTTTTTGGCGCAGCCTCAAATGCGACTACCTTCCCTGTTTCGCCAACTAACTGGCTTGCTAACAACGAATAATAACCAAAATGTGCCCCAACATCCAAGAAAGTATCGCCAGACTGAAGAGTATTGATTAACCAGCGTGCCAAACGAACTTCAGAATCATGTCCTTTGGCACCCAATAAAAATAAATCCATTCCCGCAGGAAGTATCACTTTCATGGACGCACCAAAATGTATTTGCGTTTGCTTCTTACCAACTTTAAGCGTGGATACTGTACTTCTTTCCACCACATTCCCTTCGTATATCGCAAAGGATGATTCACAAAGCGTTGCCATCGCCCACCTTGTGCCAATTTTTCAACTTGGTCTAGCCCCTGTTGCAGTTTGATTTGGTCATTCATATTTGGTAGATAAATGCGCAGTTTTTGATTTAATATCCCAGTTGACCAACAAAGCCATGGTTATAAAGAAAAAAGAACCTACTTTGTCTGTCTCTATCAAGTCATTGATAATCAATACGCTTATGATAATAATAAAAGATAGCAATGCTGCGATAATATAAGATTTATCTTTTGCCGATTTTGTACGGTGGTAAGCGTTTTTCACCAATCCACAATACCGCAGCGCACAAAAGAATGAACCAGATTAAGCCAATAATTCCTTGTTCCACTGCTACCATTAGATAATAGTTATGAATGCCTGATTGTTCTGGATTATTACTCACATAGGTTCTAAACCGATTAACAGTGTACGATTTGTAGAAATCGTAAAAATTACCAGGTCCAAAACCCATCCATGGCTTTTCTTGAACCATAAATACACCGCCCACCCAACGATAAACACGTTCCATAGTGGAAATATCCTCCAGCTTGTAAGTGGCAGAAATTAAATCGTCAAATTCTGTATGTGTAATTGTTCGCTCAAAATCGGGTGCATATTCCAAATAACGATTTTCAGAAGCAAGATAACTAATACCTATAAACAAACTACCAACTGCGAACAAAATCACCCATTTGGTCAATCGCCAGTAAACCATCCAATAACTTAAACCTGCCAATAGCAGTGCCACGTAAGCTGCTCTTGTATAGGAAAAATAAATAGCGATTAAAAAGAAAATACTTATGATAAGTAATAAGTTACGCAGCCTCGAACGTTCCCAAAACCAATAAACACTAGCAGCAATAAAAGGGAAAAAAACCGCCATAATACAGGCGTATGCTACATGGTTGCGGTAGAAAGGCGATAGCACCCTGTAAATATCTTCAAACGAAAAACCATACGCAGCATGACGAAGATTAACAACTATCATGGTGGAGAGTAATGGAATCAATATCCACCAAAAAAATCGTCGAATGTCTTTATCCGTTTGAATAAAATAGCTCGCCATAAAATAAAACACCACAACATACCATGTTTTCGCTAACAGGTACTTGATGGAAACAATCAATTGGTCGGAGGTAATGGTGGTTATAGCAATCCAACCTAAGTGTAATAGTAACAAAAGCGTGATGGGGTGCCGCAAGAAACTATTGCCCAGCGTGCTAGGATACTTTAAAGTTTGTAACAAATAAATTCCCATTAATCCCACCATGATAGGCTCTGTGGGAATATCCGTGCCAAAACCATTAGAAAAAACTACCTCTGTGGAAAGTGGAATACAGGAAAGCAGTAAGAAGAACAGCGTTTTGACATCCACTACTGCTAAATACCCTGTAATAAGCAGCAATGGTATTGCAAGTAGTAAAAAATTTGATGCGATAGCAGCCAACCAGACACTAATGGAAATGACTGCTCCTAATAATAGGAATTGTGGTGGAAGGCTCAAAATCGCTTTTCTCAAAGTAAAACCTGAATTTAGAACTTGAGGTTTTGTGGTAAGCGTGCAGGATAATTGCATCTTGGACGCAAGAGGCATACAACTTAACGATTTCCCTTTGTAGCAACATCATACCTAAACTTTGTTGACTATTTGCGTAACTTGACAAATACAACTCATGTTATTTGTCAAGTTACGCTTCCAAAGCGAATATTATAAAAATAACTATTTTAGTAAAACAGCCAACAGCTTTCTTTCTGATTCTATATAAATACTATGCTATACCAATCCTAAGAGATTGGGTGATTTATCCCAATGTAGTTGTTGCCTCTCCAGACTCGTTACCGTATTTTTGCTCTTTGTAAACGGCTTTTAATACTTCACTACGTCTTTCGATAGATGGTTTTGTGAAATGCTTTCTGCGGCGAAGTTCTTTAGTTACTCCAATACGTTGGTGCTTGCGCTTGTACCTTTTTAGTGCGCGGTCAATAGATTCGCCGTCTTTAATATTAATAATAATCATACTGTAATTTTGGTTAAAAAATCAAGTTGAATAAATTTGATAATTAATCCACTTCAAAGTGGGACGCAAAATTACTCAATTTTTAGAAAAAAGTCAAATCTTCTTTTTTCTTTTTTACAAGTTTCTTTTTTGCTAGCTGACAGGTGGGTTTTAGAGAAGGTCAGTACCTCTTCATTACTTTGTTGCCGTAAAGAAATTAGAATTATTTCGATTTATTAAGTTTTGAGAGGAGAGGAGTCATTAGTGGTCAATAGTTTTATTTCAATAATGCTCAACTAGCAGTAATTTGTGTATCAGTCCCCTATTAGTATAGTAGAATCGAAGGCGATTTTAGAATTTATTACTTGACTAAAAAACCTTCGGAGATTTCAGAACTATTTTAATATTGCTATATCTTCGCGTTCAAATTTATGGTTTGTTGATTTGATGTCAAGAGAATCCCCTTATGTCAAACTTTTTACCAATTCTTTTATTTGTTAGTTGTACCAAAAGAAACTGACGAACACCATGTGATTCATAGTTTGTCGTTCGCTTTTGCCCAAATGAAAGTCAACTTTAAAACTGGCATTTTGGATAACAAATGTCTAATCGCATGAAAACAATGGCTTTTCGATATCTAGTAAAATTATTGTGTCTAAAAT
>JAAUTG010000426.1 GCA_012031785.1 Saprospiraceae bacterium
TTTGAAGATTGTGAAGCTGGACCTAAAGATCCAGAACACTTTTACATTACAAGAAACTTTTGGCGGATAGTTGGCAAGATTTAAAACTTCCAGTTATCTACGGACTTTCTTTTGGACATATTACCGAGCAGTGTGTTTTGCCTTTGGGCATTCAAGCGTCTATTAACACGGCAACAAAGGTGATTCAACTGTTAGAAAAACCAGTGTTTTCCTAGTGAATAGGAATAGTAAAGAGCAGTTTGGAAGTTCAGGATTCACTCCTGATAGGCAGATGGTCTTTGGGAATTAGTCTTTGGCATTGCTTAGTCTTGAATAGCTAAAGACAAAAGCCAATGGGCAGCGTTCGTAATTTTCATTTCCCTATCCAATCGTTACTTGCTATGCGGAATCGCCAAGGAATGTACCTCCATTCTTCAGCGTAAGGAATACCTACACGCGGACTACTAATGATGTCCATTGGAGGTGTAGTCATGCCGGTGTCTTCTAACCATATTTCGCTGTTAAGGTGACATACACTTTTACCATGATAAATAGTCGTGATGCCTAGTGCTTTGGATAAAGAACCTGGTCCATTACTCAGGCGTGGTGCGATGGATGTTAAATTTCTTCGCGCCAGCATAATGGGTAAACCTTCCAGTGGCTCAATGGCGCGAATTAACACTGCGTGCGGCAATTTGCGGCGCCAGTCACCACGTTAAAAAGATGATGGATACCATAGCAAAGAGTAATGTAAGCCACACCACCTGCTTCAAACATAATGCTAGTTCGAGCGGTGCGGCGGTTGTTGTAGGCATGGCAGGCTTTATCTTCAGGACCTTGATAGGCTTCGGTCTCGACGATTTTACCTGCCGTTTTTTGTCCATCAAAGTTAGTGACCAGTATCTTTCCTAGTAGTTGTTGTGCAACTGCTACTACGTTTGGTTGTAAAAAAAAATCCTGTTCTAGCCGATTCATTGCTGTGTTATAATTAAGGTTTTGGGTGGCTTGGTCTTTTGAGGAGTTAGGAATCTGTTCCTCTTTGAACCGAGCATTACATAGGCTGACTTGTTTTGATGGCAAAAGACAAGTAGCCAACTGGTATTTTCGTAAATTAAATAGCTTGAAATGTAGGTTGACTACTTATTTTCCAGGTGAATACGTGCGAATTGCGTGTTGCTTCACTTCTTCTGGATAAAACCAGACCTTCCTGAACGCACCTTTACAAAATAATGCTGCTTGGTCGGTGAAGTTGGGTGATTCAGGGTCGCTACTAGCGCCACCACTTACTACTGCGCTTGCACTTAGGCGTTCTCCAAATTCAACAACCGCTACAAAACTATTGCCGCGATAGCCATACAACTTTTTAGTGTTTGGATAGCTGCGCGCGCCATAAGCTGCCAAGGAACCCCAAAAAGAGGAGGTAAAACCCACAGGAATACTAGGTTGTTGGTCATCGAAAGTTTCTTTGATTTGTCCTGTCAATCGCTGAAACCGATTGATTTCGCCCCAAGGTTGCTTCCAAGTTCCAAAATCTTGCGTCAATTGTTGAAGCGTGCCTACTAATAAGTCTAATTTTTCTTGTGTACTTATATTTTGAATTAAATATTCCACTAAACTTATTGCCTGAAAGCGTTGATTTGCGGACGCACGACTGATAGCTAGTTGAATCATTCTTTCTCCCCAAAACACAGCAAGTGTAGTAGCGATGGAAGTAGTGCTGTAATTTTTATCCCAACTGCGCAAAGTATCAATAGCTGCTGCCAAGTCCGCGTTAGTATTGCTGGATGCCTCAAAAGCATGAACTAGATTTGGAATAAGTTGCTCAAAGCCAGCTAAATAAGGGTCATTTGCTGCTGCAATTAAAGTATCGAGCGTGAATATCGTTTTACTTTCCAACACACGCACTGCGTTAATCCCTCTGTAATTTTCTGCATCAGGTGCCATGTAACTTGGATAGTCGCGCTGTTTTGGACTGTCATTTCCAGACGCTGTAAACGGTGTGGCATTGCAGTTTTGAATCCAACCTTTTGTAGGATTACGCAGTTGCACAAGGTCTTTCACCTTATGAAGCCCTTGCCAATCTGTGGCGGGGTCGCTACCGTCCACAGGCATATTCCAATCGAAACCAAGTTGGCGTTTGGGTATAAAATTGCCATGCCAGTAAGCGATATTGCCTATTCGGTCTGCGAAACTGTATTGTTAGAAGAATTGGTGCGCATCTTCATTGTCTTGTTGAACTGCTTGTATCCTTTAGCCTTGGTACGCAAATAAGATTGGCTTAAAGCGGCTAATGGTTGATTCATCATGCGAATAGTAACCCATTTTCCGTCTTGCGCACGAATGACAGGTCCATGATGGGTGCGATAGATGGTAAAGGTTTTGCTTGCTTGTCCTATGGCTGTTTGATAAGGCAGACGTAGTTCCTGCGTTTGCAAAGGTCGCCATTCGTTGCCATATTTGTAAAAATAGCGGTCGTCTCTCTTTTCGATGGTTTCCAAGTATTCATCCATCGCATCGGCATTGCTGGAGGTGTGCATCCATCCACAATTTTCGTTAAATCCTTGATAAACAAAAAATTGTCCCCAAGTGATGGCGCCATAAGCATTTAGCCCTTCTTCACTGACCATTTGTACTTCTGAACGAAAGTAAAATGAGGTGTGCGGATTGATAAGCAAAAGAGCATTGCCAGTAGCACTTTTGCTGGGTGCGATGGCGAATCCGTTGGAGCCAACAGGTTCTTCTTGAAGTGGATGGATTTGTTGCCAAAGTGAAGTGGATGGAGATTGTTCGTAAAATGCTTGCATAGGTGGCAAATCAATCACTGTGATATTACCGCCAATACTGCCTTCACTGAACATCAAAGGCATCCAAGGCTCAAAACGAAAAAGAAGTTTGGGTTTTACTTCTGGATGGGTGTATAAATAGTAGTTGACTCCATCTGCAAACGCATTTAGGAGTTTTTTCATCCACGCAGGACTTTTAGTGTAAATAGCGATAGCTTGTGTGGTGTCCAAAAACATCCTGGCGCGCAAATCGTGGTACAGCAACGCCTCACCTTCCACTTCTGCCATTCTGCCAATGGCATCAATATAATTCATTTCGACTCGCCCAAAATCGTCCTCGCATTGGGCAAAAAGTGTACCGAATACCACATCTGCATCGGTTTTTCCATAGATATGAGCGATGCCCCAACTATCTCTACTGATGCTTACGCGCTGGGCTTGTTGCTGCCACTGCTCAATTTCGGCAGGTGAAAAGTTTTGTCCGAACAATTGCAAGTAACAAAAGAGCAAAATAGGATGTAAAAGTAACTTCATACGAGTGGGGAGTTGTGAATTGTGATTGATGAGTTGTGAATTGTGAATTGTGAATTGTGAGTGGGGAGTTAC
>JAAUTG010000427.1 GCA_012031785.1 Saprospiraceae bacterium
CGAGCGACGCTTCCTTGCTCATTAGGATGTTCCCATCCACGGCGCAAATAGTGCAAACCGCTCTAATGCGCGTGTGGATATGCTAAAGACCAAAGACAAACGACCAAAGACCAACAACCAAAGACAAACAACCAAAGCCCAAATCCCGCTTCCTAACGGGCGTTTTCACCACTCCAACACATTACCAAATCTTGCCCTTTAGCCCAGTGGGGTTTTATTTTTTGTACGCAACGTCGGTTATTTATTCAAACTCATAGCACTTGGATGAGTCACCACGTTGGTAACAATCAGTTGTCCTATTTTTTTTCCTTGTTCCATACCATTAAAAATGGCTGGACGATAGTGGATGCCACCATACAATCGGCTGATAGAGGCTTCGGCGGCAGCTTCTGAAAAAGAATTATAGCTGCGAACTGGTAGCCCATATTCTACCTCCACGCTATCTATGTAAGCAAAATTATCGCCAAATATATCCGTCAATACGATAGCGGCGGCATTGGAAATGACGCTATGTCCACTGGTATATTCTGGGAATGGAGGCGTTTGGAGCAGAGGTGACCAAGTTTCATTGATGTAGTTGTTGATGTATGTTTCTGGACGCACGAGGTTGCTGCGGTATTTTTCATCCCAACAACTGATAAATCCATCGGCTAAAGTAATTGCTACACGAGCATAAGCTGCTGTGGCTTGCATGATGTCTGCGTTAGCTTTTAGCGACGCAATTCGAGTGATGCCCATCCAGTGTCCGCCGGTGTAATTTTTTTTGTGGCAAACATAACGTGTCCTTTTTGATGGGATACATAAGGGTTGCAGTCCCAAAAACTGGCAATGGTTCTTCTATTTTCCACGTCCTCGTTTAAGGCTTGATAAACTTCCATTGCTTCTTGGTAAAAACGACTGCTAGGCAAGGTATCAAAAGGAGTAGGTGGTGCTGGCGAAAACTGCTGTGCGGAATCCAGTGCGAATGGGCGAATGCTGCGCCAGTGAGGTTCAACACCATCCATGTAAGCAGGGGGCGTAGGTTTCCATTTTGACACATCATCAGTGATGGAGTATTTAGGAAAGGTACGCGATTGCTTGTAATTATCTTGGTCTGCCCAATTCAAAATGTGTTGGCTTACGGCGTTGCCATAAGCAATCGAACGTTCATAAACATCTTTGGGCATCCCTGTTTTTTTAAATTCGGCAAGCATTTCTTGCTCAAAAGCTAATATTTCTTCTTCAGAGAAGATGAATTTCCTGCCTGTCGTTAGAAAAGCCTGAATACTTGCTAATGGGAAACAGTATTCTTGATTTGCTTCGGGTTGTGGTAGGGCTTCCAAATTCGTCAATTGACCTGCCAGAGACTGATATGCTGGATAATCAGGAATCAACGCCTCGTAGGCAGCGATACTTGAATAGGCGTAGATACGGCTGGCTACGGGTGGAGAAAAAATATCATAGACTATGACATCGGTTAGTTTTTTAATGGAACGGTGCGTGAGGTTAGGATTTGCAGCTTCTTTTAGATAGTTTTCGTTTACTTGCTGACAACCTATCAATAGGCTACTTAGGACTATCCATGTGAACAAAAATCGTTTCATACTTAGTGACTAGTTACTTTAATTTTTAGAACCTACAACAAAGTTAATGCTTTTTTTTAAGACTTAATACGTTTTGAGAAAACAAAATACAATACTGTCTTTGAGAATCAATTTATTACAAAATATTGATGTTTGAGGATTGATGCCTGCATTATTGATGTTATGTAGTTTGCCATTCGCAACTTGCTTTTTGCCTATTTTGTAGGCTGATGCGGTGTATTGATTAATAGCACTTCCGCTTTCCTCACTCAAGCAGCTTGTATGGTTATGAGTAATATTGATTGCTGGCGGGTCACATCACATTGATACCTTTGCAACTTTATTTTTACTGTTACTTTCTGCTTTTTCAAGTAATTTTTTGTAACTTTTTAGTAGCTTTTTAGCGATATGTAGATTGTCAAATTCATATTCTATTAATTTTCTAGCCTGTTGCCCAATTTTTTCAAGTTTGTCGTGATGTTCTAAACAAGTTTCGATACAATTAGCAAATGCTTCAGCACTATCCGCTACCATGATTTCTCTGCCGTTCATTGCATTAATTCCTTCTAAACCAATACTTGTAGTGATGACCACTCTACCCAAAGCCATGCCTTCTAGTATTTTGACTCTAATTCCACTGCCCGACAGCAAAGGGACAATCATGATAGGATGCTGATTTATAAATGCTTTAGCGTCAGCTACTTCCCCATGCACTACGACTTGAGGTATATGGAGGTTAAGAATGGATTTTGGCGCGTTTCTGCCCGCAATGTGTAGGGTTAGTTTTGGATATTTGGTGTGTAAATTCAACCAAACCTTTTGCAAAAACCACTCTAGGGCTTCTTGATTGGGTATCCAGTCGAGTGCGCCAATAAAACTAATGGAAGGTATTTGCTGAAAGGTCTCGTAGTTGGGGATATAATTTTTCCCATCAATGCCTACGGGCGTAACGACAGCAGATTTTTTATAGCCCAACTTTCGATATAAGTTCAAATCGCGCTTGGTGATAGCCACCAAAAGGTCATAGTCCTGCAAACGAGCAATTTCGTATTTTTTGAGTTTGTTGGTAATTAATTTGAGATACCATTTTAAAGGGATGAACTGGCTGTTATCTGCTACGCGCTCCCAAATTTCGTGTTCGATATTGTGCGCCCGCATGACAATGGGAGCTTGGCTGTATTTTCTAATAATTGGAAGATAAGGCGCCAAGTAGAGCGTTTCTAACTGAATAACATCGAAATTTTGTGTTTTGAGTAGCCGAATGAGCATCGTTTGAAACTCTTTAGAAACGAACCTAGAAACATGGTAGGATTGTTTAGAAAATAGATTCAGGAAAGCATCTTTCCAGCGAATACGGTTATCCACGAGAGCTGTGTGGATAGCAGTGTAATGATTGTAATGATTGGGCAGCGCGGTGAGGTCGCAAAAATGCTTGGTGGTATTCATAGAGAGCAAAGTCACTTCACATCCTAATTCATTCAAGGCTTTGCTTAAATAAGTAACAGCTAGTGATTCGCCATCTTTGAGCGGATAAGGGAATTTTTTACAAAGTTGTAGAATTTTCATTCACTACGATTTGATGGCTAACAATAGAGTGCCAAAACCAAAGCGGCTTCATCCAACAAAAATAGTTTTTTTTAGTAATTCATTCATGGAACGAAGGACAAAAAATAAAATTACTTTTCTCCAACCCTTTAGGGCTTTCTTATAAAAAATTAACCTTCTGCAAAAAAGCGGTTAGTTCATTAAAATTTTCTGCAAAATCATCAAGTTGCGCTACAATATTTTTAGG
>JAAUTG010000428.1 GCA_012031785.1 Saprospiraceae bacterium
GACATTGGCAACAAGCCTTAATTCTCAGATAATTGTCTATTCTAAATATTTTAGATTCAATCTTGTCATCCTTATTTTCTTAGCTATTGCCAATGTTTGGGGGAATTATTTATTCATCAAAGTTTTAGATTTTGGCACCGTTGGAGCAGCGATAGCAACGTGTATATCTATATTGATTTACAATCTACTAAAACTTCTTTTTATATGGATAAAGTTTAAAATGCTTCCGTTTACCCATGCTACAATTTGGCTATTAGTCATCGGATTGCTAGTGACTGGGCTTGGAAGTTGGCTTCAAGTGAGCAATAACCACATCTTAAACATTCTAGTTAAGAGCGTGTTTATATTAACAATTTATATAAGTTTGGTATATGTTTTAAAATTATCCACCGAGTTCAATCACGTAATTTCAAAATACTTGCCGAAAATATTCCAAAACAAGTAATCGCCTTCTACTTTTAAGGTTTAACGACAAAAAAATTCTATCATTCGTCTTGAAAAGAGACCTTACCTTTTCAGCGAAAACAAGGTTTCTGCCTTCAAACATCCCACCAATAGTCAAAATTCAAAACAACCATTTACTGATTAAACAAGAAGAAGGAATACAAAACGCAGTAAACGAAGTAGAGAACGCTATTCGTTTTTTAATGATTTTACAAGATTGGCGATTACATACTACGCGAAAAATCCTACAACTTTACTGCTGTACCCGTTACAATCACCATCACTGGACCTCCATAAAACTCCACATCTAAGCTAATACCAACCACTGCGTCTGCGCCAAGAGATTCGGCTTGAGCTTTAAGTTCTTCCATAGCCGAAGTTTGGGCATATTCTAAGCTATCTTTGTGTTTTTTTAAACCCATTATGTCCTTAAAACTGTCTAGCACCTCTTTCATACTGCTAGCTGTACTATAAACAATTTCTTTTCCACTCACAATACCTAAGTATCTGGTAATCTGATGGGTTTGTAAATTAGAGGTAGTTGATAAAATCATAAAACTTCACTTTTAATGCAATTAGATAAACAGTTGACATGAAATATGCTTCACAATTATAAAGTACGAAAGACTATAAAAGCACTCAAATTACTGCCTTCACACAATTATTTGTTTAACCTTCGCCCCATCTTAGAAGATAAGCCACCACCTGACGCCAACAAAAATTCCTCGACGAGTTAATCCTGTTGCGGCAAATTTTTTATTCTGTAAGCACATCTTTCTACACTACAATATTAATCATTTTTTGTGGTACTATAATCACCTTTTTCACCGCTTGCCCTTCTAACCATTTTTGAATTTCTGGTAATTCTAAAGCTACTTTTTCAAATGTTCTTTGCTCGCATCGGCTGGAAAATCAATTAAAGCGCGTTTTTTACCATTGACACTGACAGGGTAACTAATGGTATCTTCCACCAAATATTCTTCTTGAAGTTCTGGATAGTTGGCATGATGTACTGTACCGTCGTTACCTAGTAAATACCATAATTCTTCAGTCATAAAAGGCGCGAATGGAGCTAGTAAAATCACGATAGGCTCTAAAATATGACGGTTGTTACATTTTAAGCTCCGTAATTCATTAACGGTTTCCATGAAAGCACTCACACAAGTGTTGAAGCTAAACCGTTCGATATTGTCGGTGATGCGCTTAATCAAACTATGTAATGCTTTGAGTTCTTCTTTGTTCGGTGCCGAACTGGAAAGACTCAATTGGTCGCCTTCAAAAAACAAATCCCAAAAGCGTCTCAAAAATTTGCTTACCCCTGTAATACCCTTCGTATCCCAAGGTTTGGAGGTTTCTATCGGACCTAAAAACATTTCATACATCCTAAAGACATCCGCCCCATACTCTTCTACCACATCATCTGGATTGATGACATTAAACTTGGATTTAGACATTTTTCCAACTTCGGACTTGGTTATGAACCGCTCGCTGTCTGCTGCCAACACAAATTCAGCATCTTTAAATGCTGGTCGCCAATCCTTAAATTTTTCGATACCTTCGGCGCTTAAATAGGAATGCTCGTAGCCGTAATCCGATACAAAATCAACGTGGACGGGCATTTCTGCAATTTCGCTGCGATCGTATTCAGCAATCAGCTCCGCACTAATGAATTTACTACTTGGCTTGTGATAGTACGCTAATTCAATCACGCCTTGTATCATACCTTGATTGATCAGCTTTTTGAATGGTTCTTTGGTGGGTACATAGCCTAAGTCGTACAAGAATTTATGCCAAAAACGTGCGTACATTAAATGTGCCACCGCGTGTTCTGCACCGCCCACATACAAATCTACGTCCTGCCAATAGTTCACCGCTTTTTTATCCGCAAATGATTGGTCATTATTTGGATCCATGTAGCGCAGATAGTACCAAGATGAACCCGCCACCGCTGGCATCGTATCAGTTTCACGAGTGAATCCATTGTCGGTCTTTACCCATCCTGCCAACCGAGAAAGTGGGGATTTACCTTCGTTACCGGGCTTGAAGTTATCTGTTTTGGGCAATTCCACTGGTAAGTCTTCCAAAGGTACAGCTCTGGCTATACCCTCTTGATCATACACGATAGGGAAGGGTTCACCCCAGTAACGCTGGCGGCTAAACCCCGCGTCGCGCAACTTATAATTGATTTTTGCTTTCCCAATTTTCATGGCTTCCACGCGCTTACACATCTCGGTAATTGCGTCTTTCACTTCCATACCATTCAAAAATTCGGAATTGATCATTTTACCTACCTTATCCTGTAAAGTCGCGCCAGGATAATCAGATTTATCCACCACGTCTATAATTGGCAGGTCAAATTTCTTAGCAAAAGCTAGGTCGCGCTCGTCATCGCTCGGTACTGCCATGATTGCTCCTGTTCCGTAGCTTACCAGCACGTATTCTGCGATCCAAATCGGAATTTGCTGTTTGGTAAATGGATTAATGGCGTAAGAACCTGTAAATTCGCCAGTTACTTGCTTATCTGCCATGCGCTCCACTTCTGAACGCGATTGGGTGTAAGCTAAGTAGGCTTCGATTTTGCTGCGTTGTGTTTCGGTAGTTAGTGATGTGACCAAGGGATGTTCTGGCGCAATCACCATGTATGTGGCTCCGAAAATGGTATCAGGGCGAGTCGTATAAATTTCGAGTGTTTCTTTGCTACCCACCAATTTAAAGAATATCTGCGCCCCTTCCGAACGACCAATCCAGTTGCGCTGAATGGTTTTTAAGGATACCGACCAATCAATGTCTTCCAAGTCATTCAGCAAACGTTCGGCGTAAGCAGTATTGCGCAAATTCCATTGTGGCATTGCTTTTTGCACGACAGGATGACCGCCACGCT
>JAAUTG010000429.1 GCA_012031785.1 Saprospiraceae bacterium
GAACTGAACATTTTTAAATGGCTTCGTGCAGGTGCAGTAGTAGGCTATCGAATGGTGAGGGATAGCGATGTATCGAATTTGCCAGATGACGAGCTGTCTTCGATTTTTGGAGAAATTACTTTAAAATTCGGTTTTTCTTGGGGCAGATAGATTGGATGCAGCGTCCACCAAGTCCAATTCAAGAAATTGAAATGCCTGTGTTGGTAGCAAAAAAGATTCGGCTACTGGTCAAACGCGATGATTTGTTGCACCCTCAAGTGTCTGGTAATAAATGGCGAAAACTAAAATACAACTTCCTAGAAGCCCAGTCGCTAGGTTTTCAAAAAGTAGTGACTTATGGTGGTGCCTTTTCCAACCACCTCGCGGCTGTGGCAGCAGCAGGAAAGTATTTAGGATTTGACACTTTTGGTATCATTAGAGGAGAAGCCCACTATCCTTTGAACCCAACCTTGCAATTTGCAGCGTCCTGCGGAATGCAGTTTTATTTCATACCTAGAGCAACTTATCGAACTATTGACCGACTGGCTTTCGCTCAACAAACCTTTCCTTTTCCTTTTTATTTCTTGCCCGAAGGTGGTACCAACGCTTTAGCCCTTCAAGGTTGCGAAGAAATTATTTCGGAAGTAGCCATCCAGTTAACTCCACAATTACCTGACTATTACTGCTTGTCGGTTGGTACTGGTGGCACAATGGCAGGCGTGGTTAAAGGATTAAGAAATAAGGCTAAAGTGATTGGATTTGCTGCTTTAAAGGGAGATTTTCTGCATCGTGAAGTTCAAACTCTTTTGGGAGAAGCTGCCTTCGGGAACTGGGAAATCGCGTTGGATTACCATTTTGGCGGATATGCTAAATTTCAAGCTGAATTGATTGAATTTATTAATTCAATGCAACGCAACTATCAATTGCCACTAGACCCTGTTTACACTGGAAAAACTTTATTTGGCATATTGGATTATGTAAAAAAAGATTATTTTATTCCAGAAAGTACCATCTTAATGATTCATACAGGCGGTTTGCAAGGAATTGCTGGATTTAATCAACGATTTGGTAATATTATTGATTGATTGTATGTAATTAGCTTTCGCTATTCCCCCAGATATAACTATTTTGGATAACCTTGATTTACAGGTGCTACATGTAACCACGAAAAAACTTTTCACAAGCAAAGAGCCAAGCGCGTAATATCAATAAGTTACCTACTTATTACAAAAATCGTGAAACAAATGAAGAATTGTGCGTTTCATAGAATTATAATGTTAACTTTGTGGGCTGAAAAATTAAGTAAATTGTAGAAAAATAGTTTATCCTTTTCAGTAACTCACATTCTAATCATACGAAGTAGTTCGCCAATGTCATTTAACAAAAATAGGACGCAGGAAGATCATTTAATTGCCATGCTGAAAAACAAAAGTCAGCAAGGACTATCTTTAGCGTATCAGAACTACGGTGGAGCTATTTATGGTATCGTTCTCCGGATAATTCCGTCAGAGGAGATTGCTCAAGAGGTATTGCAGGATGTATTTTTGAAAGCATGGGATAACATAGATCAGTATGATGCTGCTAAAGGAAGATTTTTTACTTGGCTATCCACAATTGCTCGGCGACTGGCAATTGACAAGACCAGAAGCGCGGAATATAAAAAAATAGAAAAAACCAAACCGATTGATAACGTCGTACATAATGATAGTTGGATGGAAACCACCCAACTGAAAGATTCAGGGCTTGAACGAGTCGTAAACTCGCTGGATGAAAAATATCGAACCTTAATTGATATGGCTTATTTTCACGGATATACTCATCAGGATATTCATGAGAAAACTGCTATCCCTGTTGGAACGATAAAAACTAGATTGAGGATGGCAGTTCAAGAATTACGGCGCATCTTAGGAGAATCGGAGATATTGAGTTTGATTGTGCTATTAATATTTAATTAGATTGTTTGGATTTTGAACAAGTTGCTTATTGCAAATTTTGTTCAACAATTAGTAAATTATCACTGCATTGAACGTACAGGAATACATATCATCAGGGCTTCTCGAAAACTATGTTTTGGGATTGGTTTCGGACGAAGAGCGTCAGGAGATAGAGCGTTATGCCACCATGTACCCTGAAATCCGAGCGGAACTCAACGCTATTGAGGATGCGCTGGAGGTTTACGCACTTGCAAATGCTGTTTCACCACCCGCCGATATGGAAACTCGAATTTTGAACCTAACCAATCCATTAGAAGAAAAGAAAGTAGCTACCTCAATAGCATCAGTCCGAAATTTCTTAATTGGTGGTTTGGTAATTGCCTTAGTAGGGTGTATTTATCTTTTTGCGCAACAAGTTCAGTATCAGCGACAACTACAAGAAAAAGATGCCACCATTGCGCAACTTCAAATGGACTATGAAACCTTGCAGCAGGACTGCGGCACAATTAATACACAAATAGCTACTTTGAAGGATTCTGTGAGCCAAGCTATTCTATTGAAAGGTACTAATAACGCGCCGAATGCAAGCATCATTGTACATTGGAATCCATCGAAAAGAAAGGCTCTGCTAGGAGCAATTAACCTACCAACAATACTCACTGACCAGCAATACCAGCTTTGGGCGATTATTGATGGTCAACCTACTGATATGGGGGTCTTAGATATAAGCACGGCTAATGCGCTTGATGATTCACTGATTGAAATATTAACAAATTTTACCAATCCTCAAGCGTTTGCAATTACTTTGGAGCCAAAAGGTGGCAGTGCTGTACCAAGTTTAGATAAATTGTACGTGATTGGAAATGTCTAAATCCAGTAGAACTATTTAGAATGGATTATTCAAAACAGTAGTGCAAAAATGTGCTACAAGCCTATCGTGCCATTACTTACCCATTGTTACTCCCTATTTTTAAGTAAATTATAATTATACTTTACTTCATTTCGCCACACTTTTATACCCTATTCTTATTTCTTTCGACGAAATATGCAGATATTACAAAACCTTTATCCATTGGATAAGTGTTTTTTATAAATTTGCAAAACGAAATGCTTGAAGCATCTCACTTATTTACAACTAACGTTACGTCATTTGCTTTTTATTATTCGCTGTTTATCCAAATACAACTATTTTTTCGACTGTGTGCTTTTCATGCAAGCGAGAAAAAATCTTTTAAAAAGTGAATAGCCAAATGCAAATAGTGAACTGTGTAACATAAGTTTTAAATAGGGGTCAAATTGGTTTATTTTTTTGACCATTTCTAAATTCCTTTTTTGCTATGCCAAAAGAATTTGACGCAGACGCTGCGGTACCCTCAAGAAAAA
>JAAUTG010000430.1 GCA_012031785.1 Saprospiraceae bacterium
AATATGGAATTTGTTTTTTTCGACTTTATTTTGTTTGTCTATCTTTCTAAATTGAATTTTTCAGAAAGCACATACGCTTTAGTAACAGACGGAACTTCACGGCCGTTCATTAAAAAGTCCATTATGTGTACCTCATTTCCTGCCAGGATTGAAAAGTAAACATTAAGCAAGTCTTTCTCGGTCAAAGTTTTAGGTAAGAACCTTAATGCTGAGTTGGCTGCATAAGAAGCATCTAATTCAATACTATTCCATTTTCTCTTTAGCGTTTCTGCAACAGACCCAGTAGTGTTTGAACCACTAAAGATGTCAACAACCAAATCACCTGTATCAGTAAGATACTTAATGAAAAATTCTGGAAGTTTTGACGGAAACCTCGCTGGGTGTCCACTTAATCCAGCTTTTTTACAATTTGCTAAATAATTTGAATTTGATTCCGAATTTGGAATTTGAAGTAAATTAGAAGGAATGGCTCCACCATTATCAATAAAATTTGCTCCTATGTTATGACCTGACGGCCTTTCTTTCGGAGTATAGTAGTCTTCTGGGTTTTCCAATAATTTTTTCATTCGGTCACTATAAGGGGTTAACACCTTCGTAACGTCCGCTTTAGGATAAGGCGTTTTTGAAAACCACCATACATTATTGACGGCATCCTTAACCCTAATTTTTCTTTTGTTTACCCATTCTATTGGGCTTGGAAGTTTAGATGGGTTATACCAATAAAAATCTTCAGCAAGGTGAAACCCAATCGTATCACAGAACTCGATTGGAACCCTAAAGTTGTAAAGGCTTCTGACAGGAAGCCCGCTTTTGTATGCTCCACCTAAATCGAGCACAAAGCTACCTGTTGGCTTTAGTTTGTCAAAAACCAAGCGACCAAACTGGGACAGCCATTGGATGTATTCCGATTGGTCTTCATTTCCGTATTCCTTCTTTCTCAAAAGGGCAAACGGTGGGCTGGTAAAGACCAAATCAATGCTATCATCTGGGTAGCTTTTTAGGACATCTAAAGAGTCGCCAATAATTTGATACCCAAACTGGGTGGAATACGCTTTCTTCATGGCACAAAGATAGTTAATTCTCCTTCCTTGGAGATGCTTCAAGATTTGGCAATGAAAAATGGAATTAACGATATTTTTCAAGATAATGGAGGCAAGCTGCTCCAAGTTTTGTTAATTACAGGCTTGAAAAACTCGCCAGGACGGGAAGGGAACGACGCAGTTGATGACGAAGGAAACGAGTATGAGCTAAAATCAGTAAACATATCTTTAACAAAAAGTTTCTCAACCCATCACCACATGAATCCTGTAATCATTGAAAAATATAGGAAAGTTAATTGGATTTTTGCGGTGTACAGAGGTATTGAAATTTTAGAAATCTATAAGCTAATTCCAAAAGATTTAGAACCTTATTTTTCTAAATGGGAGGCCAAGTGGTATAGAGATGGAAACAAGGATATTAATAACCCCAAAATCCCTCTTAAATATGTAAGAGAAGTTGGGAGATTGCTATTTGAAAGCGATGGCACCGGAAAAATTAAGCGGATAAACTTGAAAGCGTAAAGCCCGCTCCCACCACCGTGCGTACAGGTCGTGTACACGGCGATTCGATATATCACCAAAAAGGTTGGAATGCGCTAAAAAGTCCTTTGGAGGATTTGGATTTTTGATGGAATGGGATTAATATTGTAGAAAATGTGCTGGCGTACATTTTGGAAATATACGCAATAAGTTGCGGGTATTATTACGTTGTGCGTTATGCTAAGAGAGACCTCACCAACTATAACAGATTTTAATTATGACATTGAGCAAAATATTACTTTTCAGCTTTTGACAATTCTTACCTCTTGCAGCGGACAAGAAAAAGCAAACACAATTAAAAAACCAAATACTTCAAAACCAAGTCCAGCAGTTATAAAAAACTTTAAGTCAGTTGGTTTTGCTCCGGATTTTGATACTACCTTAGTCAGCCAATATATTAGAAGTATTTTTCAGGATTCGAAAGGGAATTTATGGTTTGGCACTATAAACGAAGGAGTAGTGAAGTATGACGAAAAAACACTGACCTATTTTTCCAATCCTGATGGTTTTATAAACACTTCAGTCTTTGCAATCAATGAAGATAAAAATGGTAATCTTTGGTTTGGAACTGACCAAGGTGTTTATAAATATGATGGAAAGGTCTTTAAAAATTATAATCAAAAAGATGGACTGAACCATATTGATATAAGTCGAAAAGGCATCCTTGTTGACAAATCTGGTACTATTTGGGTAGGTACACATAGTGGCGTTTACCGATATGACCCGTCTGCCGATAGCAAAGGCGGTCAATGTTTTTCATTATTTCAACAACTTCCTTCTATCAATATTGCTGGCATCATGGAAGACAAAAGTGGCAACATTTGGTTTGCTTCCTCTAATAAAGGTGTTTTTCGTTATGATGGCAAAACAATTATCAATATTGCAGAAAAGGAAGAATTAAGCGAAAACTATGCAGGGGGTATAGCACAGGATAACGCTGGCAATATGTGGTTTACAATGAAAATGGTATTTGCAAATATGATGGTAAAACTTTAACAGAATACACAGCCAAAGACGGCTTAGGGGGAACTGAATTTTGGGGCATAATTATCGAACACTCAGGTATAATTTGGGTTACAGCTCGAGGCAGTACCACGAGATTTGACCCTGCAGTTCCTTTACCAAATGCGTTTACGGTGTTTACATCTGCAGATGGTTTTACTTGTTGTGTTCAAAGTATGTTTCAAGACAAATCAGGAAGTATATGGTGGGGTACTGGACAAGGACTCTACCGATTTGATGGTAAACGTTTTTTATCAAGTAAAACAAAATGGACCTTGGTCGGATTAACAAAATTAGACGACACAATTGACTTGAAAGTATGCGGAAAAGCACGAACGCAAAACATGGTATTGGCAATAGTGGGGCTGACAATTTTAAACTCAACATTTGTGTTTCTATTGGGCATTTGTGCAAATGTTGGGCTGACGTTTTTCCACCTTATTTTCCGCTATTTTGTGTCCAACTTAATGGGCGCACCTTAATGATTGGGATTTTTATAATTATCCTTCAGAACGTAGATTGTCCAACCGCTTGCCCGAAAGCTACCGTGATAAATTAATTTATTTTGAAAAAGCCATAACAGGTATTGATGATTCGCACGGTTTTCGAGTATTAATTTTTGGTATTACCAAAATTAAATTAATTATATATGAAAGAAATTATTCAGTTATTTATCGTTTTGGTTTGTTTTTCTTGTCATTACACCA
>JAAUTG010000431.1 GCA_012031785.1 Saprospiraceae bacterium
GATATTGCAGTATCTCTGGCAGATGCTTTACTGGATAGCAAGAGCGGAATATTTATAACACTTTGAATGCGAAATTTATGACCAAGAAAAGCTCATCGCAGTCAGTTTTTTGACCTCGGCGCAACTAGTATTTCCAGTATTATGGGGATGTATGACCCTGATTATAGCGATTACAGTCTAGGTTACTACACTATGTTGCTCGAAATTGAATATGGACAAGAAAGAGGCTTTGAATATTATTATCCTGGCTACGTAACACCTGGCTTTTCAAGATTTGATTACAAGTTGAAAGTAGGGGAAGTAGAATATTTTAATTTATTTAATAAAAAATGGGAATTATACCAGAATTTAACAATTGAAGACTATCCTATTTCCATTCTTCACCAAAAGTTGGAACATCTGAAAGAAGCTCTGCATCAGGCTGACGTTCATAGTGAAATTTATTACTATCCTTTTTTTGACTTGGCTTTGATGGCTTATTGGAATAGTAATTACCTGAACTATCCCATCTTTTTATGGTGCAAACTACCCAGTAATTACAACACTTTCATCATTTTTTCTTATAATCTTAATACCAGCAATTATATCGTCATGCAGTGTAGTCCTGAAAGTGAAATCCCTGGCTTCCTAAATCCTTTACATGAAGCAGAAGGAGAAGATCAAGCTGCTTTTTTAGACGTGTTAATAGTGAAAACAGCTATTTCGCTTAAAAATTCCCCCAAGCGTATTGCTGAAGTGATTACAGAATGGGAAAATTTTAAGCATCATCCTCAGCTTTAAATGATGAGTTATAGGTTGGATAAGGACTAATCACGAATAGGAAATCGCATTTTATCGTAACAACTAATAAGTTAAATTTTTGCCTTACTCTGTTTTTTAAATTATTGATAATCAGAATTATAGAATTAAATTTTGCTAATTAAATTTAGATATTTTAAAGGTAGGCGAAAAATAATTTGCTTTCTATTCGTAAAAGTAGTACATTGAATTTAAAATCTAAATTGATTTTCTTCGTTCTCTTTTATGGTTTAAAATCGTAGTTTTATGAGACGTTTATTTACTTTGATTATAGTTTTTTTCGCTCTGCATATTGGAATCAGTCAAGATTGTAGCTCCTTCATTTCAGAGGATAAAAAATAGATGATATTCACATCCTTCGCTCTAATCCTCAAACGCTAGTGGTGAGAGGTAATTATTCTTACAACATCATACTACAAAATGAAAGTAAAGGAGTATTAGGAAAAATAATTTCCAAAGCTGGAGTGGATTTGAACCTCGATGATGAAATTATCTTTATGGATGTTAACAACATTCGTAAAAGTTATCGTTTTGTAGAAAGTAGCAAAAGAGATAGAAGTAACGATACTCCTATTTTTGAGAATGTACTACAACTAGACTTAGCCGCCATTCAGTGGTTTTCCAATACTGCCATTAGTGTCATTTACATTAAAAATAATATTGATAATCAAATGCTTAAATTCACAGTCAATCCTAACCGACAGGCTGAATTTAAGCAGATGGCAATTTGTTTTACAGAAAGGCTTGACCCTAATTTAGTCAACGATACCAAATTAGACGCAGATTTACCTTTGCAAACTGCTGGAGAGCCAATTAGTGCAACCTCTTCTTTAAAATCAACTCCTAAACAAGCCTTACCTAGCGAAGAAAACAAAGACAAAGAAACAAAAGATTTAGCCCAAGAACTGATAGACACTAAAGCTAAGTTAAGAGCAGAAATAGAACAAGAAAAGAAAAGAGCAGAGCAGATTAAAGCTCAACTTCAAGCGGAAACTGCACAGGCTAGGGAAGAAACTGCACAGAAGAAAAGTGAATTTGCTAAAGAAGTGCTAACGGCAAGAGAGAAATCGCAAGCAGAAATCTTGGAAGCCCAACAAGCGTTGGCTAAAGCTATTCAAGAAGCAAAAGTCAAGGCAGATACGGAGATAGAACGAATCAACTTGGACGTGCAAACCAGTCGTCAACGCGCTAATGAAGCTATTGAAAAAGCAAAATTAGAATCTGCTCAAGAGGTAGTAGCTACTAGAGAAGCGGCTACGAAAGAACTTAAAATCGTGCGCGACAAGCTAGAAATGTCTAAGTTGGAATACGCTGATGAAATTGCTTCTGCACGAGAAAGCTCCAATACAGAACTGGCAGCTATCCGTCAAGAAACCATCAATGCCATCAAAAAAGCTAGAGAACAGGCAACTTCTGAAAAAGACAAAACAACAGAAGATGTCGTAAATACTAAAAAGACTGCAGCAGAACAAATTTTGGCAATACAAGAAGAAACGGCAGAAAAAATTGCTCAAATCAGAGAAACTGCCGTAATTGAAAAAGAAAAAATGGCTTTTGAATTAGCAGAAGCAAGACGAAAAATAGCAGAAGAAAAAGCATTACTGCAAGAAACAAGTGCTACGGAATTGGCTGAAATCAAAGAAAATGTATCCAAAGAAAAAGCCGCTTCTGCCATAGAAGTAGCAGAAAGCAAGAAAAGAGCAGCTGAAGAAATTAGCCTATCTCAAAAGCAAGTAGCAAGCGAACGCGAGCGAACAGGACAAGAGATTGCGACTGCAAAGTCAGAAGCTACATTGGAAAAACAGAAAATAGCAGATGAAGTAGTTGCTGCCCGCGAAAAAGCAGTCGCTACCATTCAGGATGTGAATGCTCAAGAAGCGCAAAAAATCGCTGAAGCCAAGCAAAAAGCGGAAACTGAGCGACAAAAAATCGCTCAAGAAGTTGCGCTCGCCAATGAACGCGCTACTCAGGAACTAAAGCGTGTGCAAGAAGAATTGGCAAAAGCCATTCAAGAAGTTAGAACCAAAGAAGAAACCATCAAACAACAAACCGCTCAAGAAGTGCTAGCGGCTAAAGAAAGAGCGCAACAAGAAATAGAAAAAGCCAAGCAAGAAGCCAACATCAATATTCAGGATGCGAATAGCTCTGCTACTAAAGCTAAGCAACTTTATGCTACTGAAATTGCACAAGCACAGGAAACGGCTCAGTCCAAAATAAAAATCATCCAAGAGCAAGCTGCCAAAGCCGTTGCTGATGCAGAAATGAAAGAAAAAGAAGTAAAAAACATATCCGCCGAAGAAGTGGTAACTGCTCGTGAAAAAGCAGCCGAAGAAGTCAAAATAGCCAGAACTACTGCCGCTCAAGAGATTGCTAAATCGCAAGAGCAAGCAGTAATCGCGAAGCAAGAATCAGAGAAAGCTATTTCAGAAGCGAAAAAATTAGCCGTAGAAAATGTGACTAATACGCAGCAAGAAGAAG
>JAAUTG010000101.1 GCA_012031785.1 Saprospiraceae bacterium
TTGCCAAACCTGTAGAGGCTCTGGCTATGTACGTCAGGTGAGAAATACATTTAGGGCAGATGCAAACCACTACAACTTGCCCGACTTGTAGCGGAAGTGGTCAAGTAGTGACCGCCAACTGCACCACCTGCAAAGGAGATGGACGCATTTACACAGACGACATTATCGAAATCGAAATCCCAGCAGGTGTAGAAGAAGGTATGCAACTTAGTATGCGCGGCAAGGGTAACGCAGGCTTGAAAGGCGGACCTCCAGGCGACTTACTCATTAGCATTGAAGAAAAACCACACGAGTTTTTGCACCGCGATGCAATGAATCTGGCTTACGAACTCTATGTAAATTTCGCAGACGCTGTGCTGGGAACAAACCTAGAAGTGCCAACTATTGATGGTCGTGTGAAAATAAAAATTCCAGCAGGTACACAATCGGGAAAGATTTTCCGATTGAAGGGAAAAGGAATGCCTTCTGTACAAAGCTACGGACGCGGTGACCAACTGATTTATGTCAATGTTTGGACACCCAAAAAATTCAGCGATGAGGAGCGCCTGCTATTGGAAAAAATAAGAGAACTGCCTAATTTCCAGCCACAACCTGGCAAATCGGATAAGAGCTTTTTTGAAAAAATGAAGGATTACTTTAAGTGATGAGGTATTCATTCATCATTATGAATGAGTTAGTTACATGTAGGCTTTTGAAATCTCAAGAATTTCAAAAGCCTTTTTTATGGTTTACCAAAAAATATCATGGTCACACTGTCATCACAAACCCTACACCCCTCCAAAAGCACCGAAACCACCATCCACTGCTACGACTGTGCCTGTTACAAAAGCAGCAGCATCGCTGCATAGCCAGTTGATTGCGCCACAAAGTTCTTCTGGCTCCCCAAATCTACGCATAGGCGTGTGGGCGATAATGGTTTTGGCGCGGTCGGTATAACTACCATCTTCGTTGAGTAGCAATTTTTGGTTCTGCTCCCCAATGAAGAAACCAGGCGCAACGGCATTCACGCGAATGCCTGCTCCGTACTTAATTGCCATTTCTACTGCCATCCATTTCGTAAAATTGTCTATGGCTGCTTTAGAAGCCGCATAACCTACCACGCGCGTCAAGGGACGTTGAGCTGCCATAGAAGAAATGTTAATAATACAGCCTTTTCCTTGCGCAGTCATGGCAGTAGCAAATACTAAAGTGGGAAGAATTGTACCTTTCAGGTTGAGTTCGGTCACTTTATCGAAATCATCTAGGGACAAGTCGAAGATGGTTTGAGTAGGTGTGATGGTCGCACCTGGCATGTTTCCGCCCGCTGCATTGATGAGAATGTCTATACTGCCCCAATCTGAAAGTATTCGCTCTTTTGCGGTTTCGAGTTGTTCGCGATCTAGCACATCTGCGATTAAGGGGAAGGCAACTCCACCCTTTTGTTGGATTTGGTTTACTTTTGTTTCTACTCGTTCTTGGTTTCGGCTTAGGATTCCCACTTTGACTCCTGCGAGAGCTAAACCATCTGCCATAGCACCGCCAAGCGCGCCTGCGCCACCTGTGATGATAGCGACTTTATTTTGTAAATCTGGATAAAGCATTTTATTTTGTTCGTTTTGTCATAAAAAAGCAGCTAACGCTTTGTTGAGAGACAAAGATAGACAAAACATTACGTAACGGTGTCGCCCGATCTTACTTTTTTCCTGATATGGCTAAATCTCCAAAGGCAACATTAATCGTGATATTGGCAAAATATTCTTGATTAGGTTTAAATGTGACATGTTTTAAAGTAGATGTATTTTCAACAAATTTGAATTGCCATCCATTTGGGATGGATAATTTTCCGTACTTTACATAAAGCTGTTGTTGATGAGTATTTGGATCAATATTGAAAAGGTTTACATCTGCCTTATTAGCTGTAATGTTTAAATCAATCAAGCCTTTACCAGCCCAAAGATTGACTGTACCATAATTGGCGTTGACAGTATAGTTGCCCACAATATCGTGCAAACTAATGTTGGCGTGGCGCGCTTCAATTTCAAAATTACCTACCAAACGCGCCCTTGTATGTCGCCGTATTTACTGTTCATTTCCACATTTCCTTGTATATTCTCAAGTTGAACATTTGTAAATTCGCTAAATATACGCAACTGATTAGCAAGGTCTTTGACATTTGTTGAGCCAAACGCATTTTTTAGATAGACTGGACAATCTGCTGGAACTTTGAGGTAGTAGTTGGCTTTCAAAATAGCTTGGGTTGGTAAAGCGTCTTCTGATTTGACGTAATTTCTGATGTAAATACGGCGTTTGAAGCGTTCTGCTTGGTAACTGATGCGCTCCAATTCTTTTTCTGCTATCGCCTTTTCTGGGTGCTTCGATACCAACTCAATATGAACTTGAATTTCCGCTTTATCCCAACTTTCTACAAATACTTCTGCGTTGTCACCCTCCAGATTTACTTCAAACCCAGTGGCATAAGGAAAAGTTTTATGAATATGTTTCGTGATTACATGAACTGCCTCTTTCTCTTGGGCGAGCAAGTTCATCGTGTTTACTATTAATACAAAGATGAATACTATTCTCATAATCAATACGTTACTTATGTTTTATTGGTTCTGTTGAGTTTAAAAATAAATTAAATGAAGGCGACCATTTTTTTCAGTACTTCTGATTGCCTTAGGCTGATGTTTTTCATTCGCACTACCAAATGTGGCTGCTTGCCATATCGTTTAAATGCTGCTTCTACACTGGCTTTTGCAGTTTCTAGCTCTTCCAATTCTTCCACTAGCACTTTGTATTCCACTTGTTCTTCTAAAAAGACATATTGAGCAAATTTTTGTTTAGCGCGCTCAAAGGCTAGTTCGTCATCTAACCAATCTGATTCAAAATCAATAGTTTTGCCAGGTTCAGTCGTGTAAACTTTAGTAATATTATTGGTATCTTGCTTGGACAAATACCAAATACCAGCACTTGCCATCAAAACAAGACTTGCCGCAATAGCTGCCTTTTTATTGATGCTGTGCAAAGGAGATAATCGCTTTTCAATTTGCCGCCAAACTGTGCTTGGTGGCTGATGCACAGGTAGCTGCGCAATAGCTTTATGCAATGCTGTTTCTTCTAACTGCACTTCTATTTGTTCCCAAACCGCGCTGGGAGGCACGTAATTGGGTAGCTCCTGAATGGCTTTTAATAATGTATGTGTTTTTTTTTCTCGCATTTTTTTTATTTTCGTTTTTTTTAGCTACTTCAGATATGAGCGATAAGTAAATTAACAATTCAACTTTTCAATTTATTTATTATCAAACAAACTCGTCACTTATAAGCTAATCCTCATATCCATATTCTGTCAGGGTAGCTCGCAAGCGTTTTTTGGCATAAAAAGCTGTGATTTGGAAGTCCCCACGGAGATTCCAAGCATTTCTGCGACTTCTTTGTGCGAATAGCCTTCCACTTCCGTCAGCACAAAAACACTGCGGTAGCCATCAGGCAAATCTTGAATAGCACGTTCTAAATATTCGGCATCCAAAGTATTGCCCCAGTCCAACCACTTGGTATTATCCACTTGCTCTAAGTCTTCAAAATGGGTTTGGGTTTTGAGTTTACTCAAGGCAGTCCTGACCACAATTGTTTTAATCCAAGCCCCGAGCGTGGATTCTTGCCTGAAATTGGCTAACCCACGAAACACTTTTACAAATGCTTCCTGAAGTACGTCGTTTGCTGTTTCAAAATCGCCCGTCATTCTATAGGCAGTGGTGTACATCGCTGTTTTATAGCGATTATACAGTTCTCGCTGTGCCAAGCGGTCTTGATTGAGGCACAATCGAATCAGGTCAACTTCTGTCATAGAGAGGGTCAAAGACATACTTCTTTTGTTGTTTTCTACTTATCCTTTATTTTTTGATTATTCAAAAACAAGTAGCATTACGTTATTATTGAGTCTAAAAAATCTTGAAAGGTTGTATGTGTTTTTACTGATATTACACTTTTTGTAAATCGCCAACTACGCAACATGGATTGGTAATCAATTCACCAATTGGTGCGAATATAGAAAAATATTTTTATTAGCACAAGCATCGAACCTTTGCTCCTTTTCTGTTGTCCTTCATAGTGGAAAATAAACTTGGATGACAAAAAGACTTGTTAATTTTTAATTTGATATTCCAAGTAAAAACGTAACTTTGCGATTCTATGAAAATTAATTTAATAAAATTACTGTTTGGGTTAGCTTTTTTATTATCAGTAGCTTCTTGTAAGAGCGAATTTGAGAAAATTCGGGTCTCCAACGATGCCGCACTTATACTAGAAAAAGCAAATGTGTATTTTGACCAAAAAGATTACCAGAAAGCGCAGACTTTGTATGAGTTGCTTATTCCAACTTACAGAGGTAAAAAGGAATTGGAGCAAATCTATTACCGATATGCTTACACTTATTACCACTTAGGAAGCTATATTTCTGCTGGCGTATATTTTGACAATTTTGCTTCTACTTTCCCAACTAGCTCATTGCGAGAGGAGATTGATTTTATGTCTGCTTATTCTAATTATCAACTTTCTCCTACTTTTCGTTTGGATCAGCAGTACACACTGACTGCAATTGATAAGTTACAACTTTATGTTAATACGTATCCAAGCAGTGAAAGATTAAAAGAAGCAAACCAGTTGATGGACGAGCTTAGAAGTAAATTAGAAGAAAAAGCACTTGAGGAAGGCAAACTTTATTACGATGTTAGGCAGTACCAATCCTCTATTCAGTCGTTGGAAAATGTGATGAAAGATTTTCCAGATACGAAGAATGCAGAACTAATTCGCTATCAAATTGTTATGGCTGCTTATGATTTAGCACAAAACAGCATTATCGAAAAGCAAAAAGAACGCTATGAGCAAGTATTGGCTAAATCCACTATATTCCTTGCTAAATACCCCAAAAGCGGCTACTATAATGAAGTAAATGCCATCAACAAAAGGGCTGAACAACAACTAAAATTAATTCAAAAAGATGACAGATATCAAGTCCAAAGTTCAAACTATTGATCCAAATATTTCTGCTCGTGATGTTAATTACATGTCACGTCAAACGAGTAATATTTACGAATCCCTAGTGCTTATTTCCAAAAGAGCTAAGCAACTAGGCATGGATATCAAACAGGAACTCCACAACAAATTAGAAGAATTTGCGGTTTCCTCTGATACAATTGAGGAAGTGAATGAGAACAAAGAGCAAATAGAAATTTCTAAGTTTTACGAGCGGCTTCCAAGCCCTACTATCATCGCAACGGAAGAGTTCTTAGCTAATGAATTGTATCATCGCTACAAGGAAAAGAAAACTCGTCCTCAATAAAGAGTTGTAAAATGTAGGTATTTCAGGATGGCTTTCTAGCTAAGAAGTATCTACTTAGGTGTTGCAGATAAGCATTGCGCATTTTATTAGGGTCTAAGGCAAACTCCTTAGACCCTAACTTTTTTAAAATCAACTTATTAACTATCAGATAATTAATAAGTTATGAAAGCAAGTTGGTACTTTATTTATTACTTATTTATCAAAAAGCCTTCGAAGGGTTTAAAAATAAAGTCTTACCACAAATAACTAGTTTCATAACACAAGTTATTTATTGAGCTATGGATCAGACGACACATTTTTTAGAAGAAAATTATGGTAATACCCTTTTCCCTATTTTTCTAAAGCTACATCAACTTCATGTATTGTTAGTGGGCGGAGGGAATGTAGGATTAGAAAAACTAGAGGCGATATTGCGCAGTTCACCACTAGCCAAAGTGACTGTGGTAGCAGAAGAAATTAGAAGAACTGAAATACTGGATTTGGCAACGCACCACCCTAACGTAGAGGTTGTGGTTCGGCTTTTTAGAGATCAAGATTTGGAAAGTAAGGATTTAGTAATTTGTGCCACAGACAATCGCCCTTTACATGAACACATTAAACGCCTCGCTGCTAGTCGCCATTTATTAACCAATGTGGCTGATACACCAGATTTTTGTGACTTTTATTTGTGTTCGGTAGTAAAAAAAGGTGATTTAAAAATAGGTATTTCCACCAATGGTAAATCGCCTACCCTAGCCAAACGAATGCGAGAATATTTAACAGATGCTTTGCCTGAAACGGACGAAATTCAAAATTTGTTAGATAACTTAAAGGCAGTGCGCGATAAACTTGGAGGTGATTTTGAGTACAAAGTGAAGAAGCTCAATGAAATAACTGCAACTTGGCTGGAGGAAACAGAGGAGAAGAAGCCAAAACAAAGTAATGAAAATTGATTTGGTTTTGTTGTTATCATTTTAGAATTGGAAGCTAGACGACTAAAATTAGATAAAATATGAAATTCAATCGCTAAAACGTTTTCAATAGATAAATTTTATCCTGAACTCGTTGTTGAGCTACTAAAATTAACAACAGAGGCAATATTGCATACTGCCCCTCTGGTTTACCTTACTTTTCTTGCATAATAGATTCTAGAACACCTAAGATTTAATCAAAAATTTACTTATTTGGCTGTGGTGTAGTGCGCAAATAAGGTCTAACTTCGGTGTGTCCTTTCGGAAATTTTTCTGGAATATCTGCATTGCTGACAGATGGTAAAATTATTACATCTTCGCCATCGTTCCAATCCGCAGGTGTTGCCACGCTGTAGTAAGCAGTCAGTTGCAAAGAATCAATCACGCGCAAAATCTCCATAAAGTTACGACCTGTTGATGGTGGATATGTTAAAGTTAATTTCACTTTCTTATCTGGCGCAATTATAAACACAGAACGCACTGTGGCTTTTTCAGTTTGGTTAGGGTGAATCATATCGTACAATCCAGACACTGTACGGTCTTCGTCCGCTATGATGGGGAAATTCATCGTCACATGCTGGGTCTGTTCAATATCTTTCAACCACTCGAGATGGCTATCTAATGGATCAATGCTCAAAGCAATTACTTTTACGTTGCGCTTTTCAAATTCATCCATTAGCGCAGCAGTTTTTCCTAACTCAGTAGTACAAACTGGCGTAAAGTCAGCAGGGTGAGAAAACAGTAATCCCCACTTGTCACCTAACCACTCATGGAAAGAAATTTCACCCATTGTAGTTTGTGCTATAAAATCTGGTGCAATATCTCCTAGTCTAATTGTCATGATAATATTTTTTGATAACCGTTACTCATTATAACTAGCCTTATAACAACATCAGAAGGGGTTGCGTTGAAAAAAATTGTCTTAATTTTGTTAGATACTAGGATTTGTAGTGATGTCAAGTGATTTGTTATTGATTACTAAGTTCTTGCACATTTTACAACTTATGTACTTTTACAAGAAACAAACGAACCAATCCTAGAGGAGTGGTTCGTTTGTAGCAAAACAATAATGACTATTCAAAATTTCAGATTATGGAAGGATAACTGTATCAATAGCGTGCACCACGCCATTTGTTCCTTGTACGTTTCCAACCAACACTTTTGCTTCGTTTTGATTAGCTACAATAAATAAATCACCATTCTCACCTGTGTTTTATAGGTGTTTGGTTCTGCAAGTGTAGCTACGGTTCTGCCTTTTGATAATTTGTTGGCGCGCAAATTACCTCCAGCCACATGGTAAAGAAGTACGGTTTCCAACACATCTGCTGGTATTTCAGCAATTGTATTCAATCCTAATGCAACAAGTAAGTTATCAAATGCTTGATTAGTAGGTGCTAATACGGTGAATGGACCTGCACCACTTAGTACAGATACAAAGTCAATAGACAAATCTGGTCTAGTTAAAGCTTCCACCAAACTAGAAAATAAAGGATTTGATACAGCAAAAGTCACTACGTTTGGCAGCGCAATTACACTACTCACTTTGTGCACTACGCTTCTTCCTATCAAGTTGTTTGCACCAATAACTGCTACATTACCATTCAAAGTAACACCATTATCTTTATTAACATAGAGACTTAATTGAGCAGGTCTAGCTTCATCGAAACTTACCATAGAAGCAGTGCTTTCATACGCTCCTAATTGGTCAGCAGTTTTTCCTCCTACCAAAAAGTGATTCGCTAAAACTGCTTCTAGCACTTCCAAAGGAACATCGTCCAAAGAAGGGATGTTGTTGTCTGCCAAAAACTGCACGAAAGCCTCATTAGTAGGTGCAAACAAGGTAACATTCAATCTAGGTCGGCTTAATACTTCTGGCAGACCAGCAATTTTAGAAGCAGCTGCCACCAAAACAGTATAATCGGCATCCGCCAACAAAAAATCCAGTACCGTACCATTGTTTCTGCCTTCCAAAGCATTCGCGTTATCACTTCCTTCTGACTGAAGTAATCGCTTAGCTAATTCAGAATACGGCTGTGCTGTCTCATTGGTAAGGCTTTCTGATTGACAAGAAAACAATACCATACCAGCTACTAATAACATAGCTGTTAACTTGAGTGAAATCGTTTTTTCATGACAAATATAGATTTAGATATTAAAAGATGCTTGCTAAGTATTAGTTACTTTTCAAAGGTTTAAAAACAATAAATTAAGAAAATACTTATATGGTATAACTAATAACCTCTAAGACACAAAAATATGCAAATAGATGTAAGACTTACCTTTCAAGTTATTTCATCTTCTTTCAACGATTCTTTTTCGTTAGTTAAAAACTTGTAAATTAACTCTTGGTGTGGCCCGTAAACTAATCCTTTGGGTAAGGTAATATTATTTTTTTGAGCCATCTCCAAAAGGTGGAGTAAGAAATTCCAATCTCCGTAGCAATTTGTTGGCGCGTTTTCGGCGTACTACTAGGTTTCATAGTAATGTGAAAATTAGTTAAGTAACAAAGCAAACGTGACATGCTGTTTTACTGCGTATGTATGACATAGCAACATCCATATTTGTCAAACATTATGTGCATTTAGGACAAACAAAGTTGCCCCGTGCTACATGAAAACTTAAAAAAATAATAATGTTGCGAAAACATGTTGATCCGATTCAAATTTGATGTCTTCAAAAACATCAAAAGCGAGAACGATTTGTAGGCTAAGAGTGTTAACGATTTTATGTTTTACTTTTTATGGGTCAACTAGGTGACAGAATTTTAACCAACATGAATATAGACATCATTTCAAATGAAGTAGATTACAAAACTTCTCGGAGTTCAGGAAGTGGCGGACAGCACGTTAATAAAGTGGAAACAAAAGTAGAATTATTGTTTCAGGTGATGCAATCGAAAGGATTATCAGAACAAGAAAAGGAATTGTTAAAGCAAAATTTGGGTACTCGTATCAATCAAGAAGGTTTCCTTCAATTAACTTCTCAAGCTAGTCGCTCACAATTAAAGAATAAAGAAGTAGTTTGGCGAAAGTTTATTAAATTGCTAGAACAATCACTTGCGCCCAAAAGATAAGAAAACTCAAACCCATCGTAGCAGACCACAATAAACGCCTTACTGCTAAACGTTTAAATGCTGAAAAAAGGCATGGCGTTCAAAAATTGATTTATAGATTTCATTAGACTTTCGATAGAATGCTGAAAATTGGACTTACTTGGGGAATCCTACTTAGCTTATGTTGGTTTCCAAACATGGCAATGACTCAAAATGATGTTGCGATAGGACAATGGAAATCCTATTTACCTTATCGTGGGGGTATTCATGTCACGCAAAGCGAGGAGCGCGTGTTTTATGCCACCAACTTTTCAGTTATGGCAATTGACAAAACGGATTTTGCGGTTGAATACTTTTCAAAAGTGAATGGATTGAGTCAAGTAGGGGTAAAAACTATTCAGTACAATGAAGCTGGTCACCAACTCATTGTGGTCTATAAAAATGGAGTAATTGACATTATAGGAGAAAAGGGAACAACTACGCTGAACCAGATTAAAAACTTTAATGCCATTCTTGGTGAAAAATCCGTGAACGAAATCTTTGTAGAAGATGCTTCAAATATCTATTTGGCAGCAAATTACGGAATTTCTAAAATTAATACCGCTAAGGCAGAGTTTGTTTTTACTACCTTCACTGGCGTAACGGTCAACAGTGTCGTCGTTTTTGATGATACTATTTACGCTGCCACCAACGAAGGAATTTATACAACTTCCGTTCAAAATCCATTTCCAGAAGATTTTAACACTTGGAAATGGCTAGGACAAGAAACGGGTTTTCCTGCGGACTACACTACGAAGTCAATAGCTATCTATGACAATAAAATTTATTTAGATGTTAATGATACTTTGTCCTATCTTCAAGCAGGCGCACGAACAAATGTATTTCACGAAAATGGCTTTCAACTAGCTTATATTTCGAGTGAAGGTGGACATTTAATCGCAGGTTGGACTCGTGGCACGAACATACCTGGCAAAGTGCTTTACTTTACTGGTGCTATGCAGTTTCAAGTATTGCCGAATGATTGTTTTTTTAATCCTTTCTACGCAGTTGCAGACAATAAAAAGGAAGGCGCAGTATGGTTGGCAGATCAAGCAACTACTTTTTACTATCTAGAAAATATCAAAGATGCTAATTGTAAAGCTTTGAATTTCAATTCTCCTTATTCACACCATGTTCAAGAAATAACTATTACAGATGATGCTTTATGGATTGCTTCGGGCGGCTTAAATCCCACATTCTCTCCGTTGCTGCGTGCAGATGGTTTTTTCAGATTACAGGACAATACTTGGAGCGCATTCAATCAATTTATTACTCCTCAATTGATTGGTAAACCGCTTTGGGATTTTCAAAAGGTAGTAGTACATCCAGAAAATGGTAAAGTGTATGCAGGAGCTTATGTGGAAGGACTAGTGGAATGGGATGGACAAAATTTTGTAATTTATGATGATGCTAATTCTAGTTTAGGAAATCCAGCGGGCGACCCTAGCAGAACGCGCATCAGCGGCTTGGCATTTGATACGGAAAATAATTTGTGGGTAAGCAATTACGGTGCATCCAACCCTATTTCTGTTTTTACTAATCAACAAACTTGGCAACGTTTCTCCAGCAGTGGCAGTTGCCAAAATGAAACAGAGCTATCACAGGTCTTGGTGGATAGAAATGGCTACAAATGGTTTGTAGTGACCAGCAGTAGTGCAGGTTTATTGGTTTATGACGAAGGTGGTACTATAGAAAATACGCAGGATGATCGTTGCAGACTATTCACCAACACTAATAGTAGCTTGCCAACTAACCGCGTCAACACCTTAGCTTTGGATTTGAATGGCGACATTTGGGTAGGTACTTCAGAAGGCGTTGCTGTATTTCAATGTTTTGATCCATTTGACGAAAATTGTGATTTCTTTTTACCCAAAACAGATCAGGACGAAAACAATTTGGGCTTGTTGCTAAAAACAGAGGATGTGCGCACTATTGCCATAGATGGAGCCAATCGCAAATGGTTTGGCACTTCCAATGGCATCTTTGTCCAATCTGCCGACGGAACCGTGCAAGAAGCCAGATTTACCGCCGAAAACAGTCCATTATTTGACAACACGATTATGGATATAGAGATACAACCAACTACTGGTGAGGTATTTATTGGCACTGCTCAAGGTTTAATTTCCTATCGAGGAGAAGCCGTGCGCGGAGGCAGGGTGAATAGTAAAAATACTTATGCTTTTCCCAATCCAGTAAGACCTGAATATGAAGGAATTATTGCAATAAATGGGCTGGCAGAAAATGCAAATGTAAAGATAACCGACGTTACAGGGCAACTGGTGTATGAAACAATTGCACTGGGCGGGCAAGCAATTTGGGACGGAAAAGATTATAATGGTAAGCGGGCTGTCTCAGGCGTTTATTTTGTCTTTTCGACCAGCGACAACTCTATTCAACCTGATGCCCTTGTGACAAAATATTAATTTTAGGCACACCATAGCGGGAGTTAAACAAATAGCTTTTTGCAGTTTTTATCAGCAAAAAGCTATTTACATATTATATAACCTTAGTTAATTAAACAGAGGGAGTCCTAAAGATAGCCCAAATCGAGGTACAATACCTGTTCTAGCGTAATTGACTAATTTACCAGATTCTGAAAAACGACCTGAATAATCTGCCACTTTGTACCCTCCCCCCATGAACACATCCATCAAAGCAAAGGGTTGTTTCTTGTAACGCATCCAAAACTGGCAGCCTCCCATCAAACCGCCCGCAAAAGCACCACCATTTAAAATATCTGCTTGGTCGCCCCCCACTTTAAGACTAGCATTCAGGGTTTCATATTTACCCCATATTCCCACGTAAACACCTTCTGGCGCAGTTACTTTGGCAGTTTCTATACCCGGAATGAAGTAGCGACGCACCTGCCCCTTCTATATGGTATCCCCTCAATCGTCCACCAAGACCATCCCAAAATTCTACTTGCTGCATGGTGTAAGCAGCACCAACTTGTGCGGACATTTGGTGGCTCAACACTCGCTCATAATCCATACTAAAAGTGGCAGCGAAAAGGGCAAGTGGATCAATTTTGATAATTTGCTGGGGCTGTTTTTGCTGTGAATATGCTGCTGCAACACTCACGTTGACGAGCAAAAGAAGAAATATTTTTTCATGTTATGTTGTTTAGGCTAATGAGCCAAATGTAGTTCTAGTTATTGAATGAGCAATCAGTCTTGTTCAATGATAACGGGTACAAGGTAGCTAAAATTAAAAACCACACCAGTCTGATAGCCAGTATCATCTCCTTCTGCATCCCCTATTACTTCTGCTTGACCTAATGCTGTGTAAAAAAAATCGCTGGTAATGTCAATATCCGTATAATTAATCAAATCTTGAAAATCAATGATTCCTTCTATGCGCTGAATATGCCAACCTTCAGGGGCGGTGTAAAAGTAAAATTCATTACTCCATCCTTCTGCGCGTGTCCAGTTCGAGCGCGTTTCTTCTGCTAACATATAAATTAAGGCATAAGCCTGCTTACGGTTGTGGCGCAGTCGTCCATGCACTACTACTTTTGGACCGTTGCCATCAAAGTCGCGGTCGCCAGAAATATGAGGTGGAATGAATCCAAACTTAGGAACGGCGATGTATTTGGTCTCTGTCAACTTAGGAGCGACTCGTTTTTGTACGATACTGACCGAAAATAATTCGGTGTCGCCATATTGAATGGAAAGGTAATCCCATTGAGCGATTATTTCATCATCAAAAATGGATAAATTGATAGTGAACTCGTAATCATTTTGAAAACGGATCGCATGATTCAGCTTAAAGGATTTGCCAGTATTACCCATGAAATAGACGGAAAAAGAATCGCGCTTCACGAAGTCATAGCCGTAAATAGTCATAATACTTCGCAATTCTTTTGGTGCATTCAAATCCAAAGCATTGATAGAAGATTGGCAAATATTGGGTGGTGGCGGCAAAGGCAATGATTTAGTAAGCAATTCTGCCTTCATCATTCTAAGGTAATGCAAGGCTCTGTTTGCAGCAAAATCAGCAGCACAAAACCCGACCGAAGCGGCTTCACCAGTGAGTTTATCCAAATAAAAGGCACGTTGTAAACTAAAACTTTTTGGAGGGGATTCATCCATACGCCTACCTAGCCACTTCAAAGCATCTGTGCCATTCATTACCCCATTTTCAATAGACACAATAGCCTCATCAATGGCAAACACAGATTCCTCTCGAAATAAGCGAAATTCCTCTACGGCACCGCCAAAATTTTCTAGCTCCCCGCAGCTCAAGCAAATACATAGGCAGGTAAAAACAAAAAGAAGATTTGTAAATTTATTCATAAATACAGCAATTAAATAGTTTGCTGTACTCAAAAAGAAGTTGTGTAGTGTGTTAACGCTAAAAATATATTATGCAAATGTAAACGCTCGTTCGGAATTTCAAAGTATAACGGCTTGATAATTTTTATAAATCGAAGATAAACGGATTTTTTAAATTATTCGTTCAAACGCATTTTGCTAGAAAGTTGCCAAAAACGGACAGAGAAACATACTGCTTGTGTACTCAACCCAATTAAAAAACTATACCACACACCAATAGTTCCCCAACCTAAATGAAAAGTGAACCAATAGCCTAGAGGCACGCCTATTAGCCAATAGCATACAAAAGAAATTACAGATGGCATAAATGTATCTTCCAATCCGCGCAACAGTGAAATACCAACGGATTGTACTGCATCTGAAATTTGAAAAAAACCTGCTATCATCAACAACGAAGTGGCAATAGGTAAAACATTTTCATCGTCAATAAATAGCCTAACGATAGGTTCAGGCATAACATTAAAAAGTAACAAAGGAATCATCACAAAACCGACTGCTAGCGCCATACCTACTACTCCTGAACGTTGTATTTGTAAGCCATTTCGTGTTCCCATGGCTTGCCCAACCCGAATGGAAGCAGCAGCACCTATAGCCATCAAAATCACAAAGGTACTGCTTGCTAAAGTGATGGCAATTTGATGCCCAGCAAGCGGATATTTACCCAAGTTACCT
Organism: Saprospiraceae bacterium; assembly: GCA_012031785.1. Lineage (GTDB taxonomy): Bacteria > Bacteroidota > Bacteroidia > Chitinophagales > Saprospiraceae > JAAUTG01. The sequence goes on from JAAUTG010000101.1 coordinate 14,365, forward strand.
ATCCAAATTGCTCCTAAAGTGTAAGCAGGATATTCGATTAGGGCTTGTAAACCTACGGGTAAGGCAAGGGAAGCATACTCTCGTAATTTAGTCAACACCTCTGCACGGCTGATTTGGAAAGCAAAAAAAGACTGAAAAAAAGGATCGCGCCGCAAATACCACCACATTGCTATTACCTGCAAAATCTCTGTCAGGAGCATAGAGAGTGCCACGCCAGATAAGCCAAGTTTCGGGAAACCGAACTTTCCAAATATAAACAACCAGCAAAGTAGCACGTTTAGAGCAAGTGCAACAAGAGAAAACACCATTCCAATCCGTGTCTTAGAAAGTCCGTCTGTAAAAAAAATAAAATTAGAAAATAACAATAATGGCAATAGGACGGGAATCATTAGCCATAAAAAGGGCAATGCAGCAGCAGCTACTTCTGGCGTGTAGCCTAACAAATGAAAGTTTTTGCCTATAAAGAATAGAATTACAACCTGTACAATTGCCAATAAAACAGTTAAAATAGTGCTCGCATAAAGCAATCGTTTCACCTCCCCTTTATCTCCTCGCTCTTGTGCAGCCGCTACCAAAGGCGAAGTCATAGAAAGTGCGCCAATTCCAATCAATGCTACAATCCAAAATACTGGACTTGCTGCACCTATGGCGGCGACAGGTAAAGCTCCTAAATCTCCAAGAAACGAAGTGCTGATAATACCTGACAACATTCCTCCAATTTGAGCAATAGCAATAGGCAAACCAAGCATCAAAATCTCTTTTAATTCTACTATAAAAGTGTTTTTAGGAAAAAGACCTGCTGGTTTTAATCTTGGTAAAGAAATCGTTGAATTTGAAGGCATAGTTGATAAATACTGTTAAATGGAGTATTGAATTTTAATTTTAGCGAGATTGACCTGTGATTAACAGATTTGAAACACACTTGGACTGAAACGCGCAGCCAAAAAGACAAAGATAAACAGTTGTTTTGTACTTGAATCTTGATATTTTAATTTTTAAATGTACTTTAATAAAACTTAACATAGCCTTAATCTGAATAACTCATTAAAAGGTAACGGAACTAGTAGCTTTGCAGCTTAATTATTTTTTACTACTAAAGTAATTTAAAATTCCCGAGTTATGAGAGGATACTTACTTTCTTTTACACTAGTTGCGTTGAACTGCCTCTTTTCAATAGGCTACGCACAGAACATCAAGCTACAACGTGCTATTATGGCTACGGATACCATCACTGATGACGGCGTTACCTTTACAGCTTCGTCTGACGATGCAGAGCAAGAAAATGATGCTATTGACGCACTTTTTGATGATGACATTGACGCAGGTTGGGAAGGCGAGCCAGATGACCAAAATATTTTTAACTGCTGGATTGCGCTTCCGCAATATCACCATTCCTCGCGGCGCAAAAATAGATTCTGCATTCATTGTTGTCTTTTCCCATGAAGCAAAA
>JAAUTG010000102.1 GCA_012031785.1 Saprospiraceae bacterium
TGGTCTTTAGTGGTAAGTTTAAGGCTTAATGTGTTTTTTCTGATGTTTGTTTACAAAAGAGCTATGCTTTAAACACTAGCAACCAATAAATCACTAAAGACCAACTACTAAAAACTAAACAAGTTACTGATTTTCAGGGCGTAGGCTTCTTACTACTTTTCCTGCTTGCCACATTTCACTTTCTCGCAATTGGCGCAATTCTTCTTCCAATTTTTCTCGGTAGTCGTGCTGACTATTCGAGTCAATTGATTTTTGTGCTTCTAATCCTGCTGCTACACTAGCATAAAGATCATTAAACACAGGCATTACTGCGTCTCGGAATCTATCTTTCCAGTCCAAAGCTCCACGTTGAGCAGTAGTAGAACAATTTGCATACATCCAATCCATACCATTTTCTGCTACCAATGGCATCAAACTTTGAGTTAACTCTTCTACGGTCTCGTTAAATGCCTCACTTGGAGAATGTCCATTCTTTCTAAGTACCTGATACTGTGCATCAAAAATACCCTGAATCGCACCCATCAAAGTGCCGCGCTCTCCTGTCAAGTCGCTGAAAACTTCTTTTTGAAAAGTAGTCTCGAACAGATACCCCGAACCAACGCCAATCCCTAAGGATACTACGCGCTCAAAAGCTTTACCAGTAGCATCTTGATAGATAGCATAACTAGAATTAAGTCCTCTACCTGCTAAAAACATCCTGCGCAAACTAGTGCCTGACCCTTTAGGCGCGACCAAAATCACATCCACATCTGCGGGTGGTATGATGCCAGTTCTTTCTTTGTAAGTTATTCCGAAGCCATGCGAAAAATAAAGTGCCTTGCCAGGAAGTAAATATTGCTTTAAGGTTTCCCAAAGCGCAATTTGAGCTGCATCAGAAAGTAAATATTGGATGATAGTGGCACGGGAAGCCGCTTCTTCAATAGAAAATAAAGTTTCGCCAGGTATCCAACCATCTTTTATTGCCTTATCCCAAGAACGAGATGGTTGACGTTGACCAATAATCACGTTGAATCCATTATCTCTTAGATTCAAAGATTGACCAGGACCTTGCACGCCATAACCTATGATGGCAATAGTTTCATTTTTGAGTATTTCTTGAGCTTTCTCCAAAGGAAATTCCTCTCTTGTAACAACATTTTCTTCTACACCTCCAAAGTTCAGTTTTGCCATGATGCTTTTTATTTCTTGCTTTGACAAATAGGCATAAAGTAGCCATTCATCTATCTAAGCACAATTAAAACGACAAATATAGATTCAATTTACTTGAATTTTCTACGCACTCATTAACCGAGTTTACTTCTTTTTTCCGATGGCAAATTGTAGCACACGCTTCGTATTCTTTACGGCATCAATTGATTTTGTAGCGCTCATTGGATTATTTTGCTTCAAAGGTTGAACTTCTCCGGAGTTTTCCTATCAATGAGTCTGCGTAAGTAAGTATTGTTAAACTAACAGATAAAAACAACTGTTAGCATTTCAACTACTCCTTTACAAACACAATTTAATAATGAACAATCCACCTATACTTTGGCAACCGAACGAGGAGTTCATCGCACAATCCAATTTAAAGCACTACGAAAATTGGCTTGCCCAAAATAAAAATCTTTATTTCCAATCCTACCAAGAACTTTGGGAATGGTCAACCAGTAATGTGGCAGATTTTTGGGAAAGTTTATGGGAATATTTTGACATCATAGCTCATAGTCCCTACCAACAAGTATTGTCTGAAGATACGATGCCAAATGCAAGATGGTTTGAGGGCGCAACCTTGAACTATGCAGAACACATTTTTCGCGCTAAAAGCAATCAACGTCCAGCTTTATTTTTTCAAAATGAAACCAGCCAACAATTCGTTTCTTGGGAAGATTTAACCAGTCAAGTTACTGCTATTCAGCAATTTTTAATTGCACAAGGAATAGAAAAAGGAGACTGTGTAGCGGCATATTTACCGAATATGCCAGAAACTATTGCTTGTTTTTTAGCCGTCAACTCACTTGGTGCAGTGTGGTCTTGCTGCTCACTTGATTTCGGGGCAGAAACTGTGACAGAACGCTTCTCCCAAATCGCTCCTAGCCTCTTTATCACTGTGGATGGCTACCGATACCATGGCAAAGAACATGACCGACTTGCCGAAGTGGAACAAATCAGACAGCAACTACCTAGCATTAAGCAAACGCTTTTCATTCCTTATCTCAATCCAAGCGCTACTTTATCTGCCGCCGTGACTTGGAAAAATATACTAGAAAATGCAGCCCATCAAGCAACGCTGCGATTTACGCCTGTTCCTTTTAGCCATCCAATTTGGGTACTGTATTCCTCTGGCACTACTGGCAAACCCAAAGCCATCACCCATTCGCACGGGGGCGTACTTTTGGAACACTTAAAATACCTTACTTTTCACAACGACGTTAGGGCAGGAGAAAACTTTTTCTGGTTCACTACCACAGGCTGGATGATGTGGAATTTTCTACAAGCTAGTCTTCTAACTCAAGCCACAGCAGTGCTTTACGATGGTAGCCCGACCTATCCTACCTTCAACGCGCTTTGGGAAATGGCACAACATCTTCCCATTCATCATTCGGAACCAGTGCGCCTTTCTTGACTGCTTGTATGAAGCAAGATTTACAACCCAAAGACCATTTCGACTTTTCTGCGCTTCGTTCCATAGGCTCCACGGGGTCTCCATTGCCTCCTGAAACTTTTGAATGGATATACCAACAAATCAGTACCAAAGTTTGGCTTTGCTCCATGAGTGGAGGAACAGATGTTTGCACTGCATTTGTGGGTGGTGTACCGTATTTACCTGTCCACAAAGGCATGATACAAGGTAGAGCATTGGGTTGTGCCCTTTACGCTTACACGGAGCAAGGCGTGCGGGTGATAGAAAGTTTAGGGGAAATGGTTATTGAACAACCCATGCCATCCATGCCAATTTATTTTGGAATGACCCCGACCAAACGCGCTATCGCAGCAGTTATTTCGATATTTTTCCAAACAAATGGCGACATGGCGATTGGATACGATTATCGGAACATGGTTTTCTAACTATACAAGGTCGTTCGGATGCAACGCTAAATAGAAAAGGAGTACGCATTGGGACGGCTGAAATTTACAATGTGCTAGACAAAATACCACACCTCAAAGAATAGCCTTGTCCTCAACTTAGAGTTACAGAACGGAAATGACCTCATGCTTTTGTTTGTTGTCATACAAGATGATTGCTCGTTTACGCCAGCTTTGCAACAACAAATCACACAATCCTTGCGACAGCAATGCTCTCCACGGCACGTACCTGATAGGATATACTCTATCCTAGAAATTCCTTACACCTTGAGTGGAAAAAAGATGGAAGTACCAATAAAAAAAATATTGATGCGTATGGATAACGCAACTACTATCCATCGTGACGCTATACGCAACCCATCAGCAATAGATTATTTTGTAGAACTGGCAGAAACACTAGTGTTAGAGTGAACATTCACCATCACTAGTGCTTCAAGTCCGCTAGATAAAAGGCTAGGACAATTCACAATTTTATCAATCGGTGTCCGTAAATCAAAAAACATAGTGCCACCACGAATCCTGAAAGGGGCAATAGCACTACAAACACATTTAAGTTGATGACTTAATCCACAAGTTTGTACCGCCCACAACACCGTAACAAGGACAAATCAGGTTGTTAAATATTAGTGGCTTCTAGAGAAAAAATTCTGTATTACCTATTTACGACATATTTGAACACAGGACAGCTTGAATTAATCGTTCAACTTCTACATATTACTGCTCACCAAAATATTGAATAACTGTTAAAATAACTAAAAAATATACAGCATTTTTATACTTTTGACAAATAATTCACTGATTTTTTCAGCATAAACAAAATGATTTTAACATGCAATTTTCGACAAAAAACAACTTTTACTCCTTGTAGGGCTTATTGGCACAAGTTTTTTTTTGTGCCAAACGCACAACAAGCCACCATCAAGGAAAGCCAACAAACCATCCTCACCTATCCTTTTAGCGACCCAAATACCTTGCCCATTTTAGGCGAAAATCCTAAAATTTATCCCTATTTAAGTTTGAAGGCTATACAAAAGCAGGTAAACCCCAAGATTGGAAAGTGATTGAATTGGAAAATGAGTACATCAAAACTTGGGTACTGCCCCAAGTGGGAGGTAAAGTTTGGGGAGCAATTGAAAAAGTAAGTGGTCAGGAGTTTATCTACCGCAACGAGGTGATGAAATTTCGCAACATTGCCATGCGCGGTCCTTGGACTTCTGGAGGCATTGAATTTAATTTTGGCATTATCGGGCATACGCCTGCTACGGCAACACCTGTGGATTATCTCCTGGAAACCCATGCCGACGGCAGCGTAAGTTGCATCGTTGGAGCTATGGATTTGCCTTCGCGCACTCAGTGGCGCGTGCGCATCAAGCTACCTAAGGATAAAGCCTACTTTGAAACCGAAGCGCTTTGGTATAACCCAACGCCCCTGCACCAATCTTACTACAATTGGATGACAGCGGCAGCAGCAGCAAAAGAAGATTTGGCATTTTATTGCCCCGGCGATAAGTATGTAACCCATCCTGGCGATGCTCGTCCCTATCCCATCGAGTATGGGCGCAATATTGCCCAATACAGTCAAAATAACTTTTTGGGCAGTAAATCCTACCATGTAGTAGGGGCGTACAACGACTTTTTTGGTGGCTATTTTCAGCAGCAACAATACGGTTTTGGACATTGGGCATTGTACGATGAAATGCCTGGACAGAAACTTTGGATATGGGCATTATCCAGAGCAGGCGGTATTTGGGAGGATTTACTTACAGATTCAGATGGACAATACATTGAATTTCAGGCGGGTCGCTTATTCAACCAGTACGCACCTTCTGCCAATATAAACCCCATTTCGCAAGCAACTTTTACGCCACACACGACTGACCAATGGCGAGAACTTTGGTTTCCAGTGTTGGGAATCGGTGGATTGACAGATGTTTCGCCAAATGGCGTTTTACATGTGGAGGACAAAGCGGGCAAACTCGTTTTCGGGGTAAATGCTTTGGCTGCATCGGCAGATGTGTTGACGATTCGCAGTGGCAACAAGGTCGTTTATGAGCAAAAAATTAATTTACAACCCTTACAGTTTTTCAAGGACAGCATTGCGATTTCGGGCGATTGGCAAATTACGCTACCTAACATGGACTTAGCATTTAATTCCAATCCTGATGCTTTGCGCATAGCACGCCCTTTTCATTCGCCTAATCTGACTGCCATTCCGCTTTTTGAGTCGAATTTTCGCGCGGGGGTAGAAGCGATGGAATTTCGAGATTACGTTGGAGCAAAGTCGCTTTTGGAGGCTTGTTTGAAGGACAATCCTGCTCATTTGGAGGCACTTTCGCACTTGGCAGAATTGCATTATATCCAAGCTGAATACGACAAAGGGCTACAATATGCTTTGACTGCATTGGCTATAGATACCTATCATCCGCAAGCCAATTATGTAGCGGGCATTCTCTACAAAGCCAAAAGCGATTGGTTGAATGCCAAAGAAACACTAAGTTGGGCAGCGCGCGCCATGAACTTCAGAACGGCTGCCTATGCCCTAATGGGAGAAATTGCGCTTGCAGAAAAACATTTGGATTTAGCTATTCACTATTCCACTAAAGCACTGGATTTCAATAGATTCAATGTGTTGGCGCATCAAGTGTTGATAGTGGCTCATCGCTTGAAAGGTGAAAATGAAACGGCTTTAGATTACACGAATCAGCTTTTAGCACTCGACCCACTGTGCCATTTTGCTCGCCATGAACTTTATCTGCTCAAAGGAATTGATTATCAGCAATATATTCAAAATGAACTGCCTTACCAAACTTATTTGGAATTGGCGATGGACTATTTCAATAAGCAACAAATGGAAACCGCCATTCGCATACTGAAAACGGCTCCTAATCATCCATTGGTACAACTTTGGTTGGCGTATCTGCAACAAGATCGCAATTTGCTAAAACCAATCTTGGAAGCACCGACAGATTTTGTGTTTCCTTATCGCAACGAGACACTTCAAGCGTTGGAATGGGCAAACAAAGTCCAAAATCATTGGAAATTGAAATATTATTTGGCTTTAAACCTTTGGAGTAAAAATCAGTTAACAGCAACAGCAGCCCTATTGAACACGATTGCGCAGCAGGCGAATGAAGCTACTTTCTATTTAACCAGAGCAACATTCAATGAAGATGATGCTACCAAAGCCTTGCCAGACCTAGAAAAAGCCCAACAATTAGCGCCGCAACAATGGCGCACACATCAGGCAATCATTCAGCACCACCAAAAGCAGCAACAACATCAAAAAGCCTTGATTTACAGTGCAAAAGCCGTCCAGCAATTTCCAGACAACTATGCCCTTTCCATGCTGCATGTCAAAAGTTTGATTCATCAAACGCGATATGCTGAAGCCATCGCACAGTTGCAAAAAACACAGGTGCTGCCCTCGAAGGGGCTTACGAAGGTCGCCAACTTTACGAATGGGCGCATTACGGCTACGCCTTACAACTTATTGAACAACAGCAATATCAGCAGGCAATTACTATTTTGGAACAATCTAAACTCTGGCAAGAGCAACTCGGCGTAGGCAAACCCTTCGATCCTGATGAGCGTATGGCAGACTATTTGCTAACCTATCTTTATCGGCAAACCAAGCAGTTGGATATAGCTGAAAAAGCCAAAGCCGCCGTCATCAACTACACCCTACAATTCCCCACAAAAGACAGCTACCTCACTGCGCTAGGACTAAAAAGCATGGATAAAGCCACCCAAGACAAAACCCTCATCCATCTCTTTGCCGACCTCAACACACTTCCTGCTCAGTTGCGTTGGGCAGTGGAACATTACTCCAACAAGCAAGCAACTACTCCAACCGACGATGTCATGTTGCGATTGGTGCAAGCAGCGTTGAGCTTGGAGTAGTTGTTGGACTTAAAATGGAGCGGCAAGGCTGTGATTGCCTTGCCGCTCTATTGGGTGACTACTCCAACAACATCAAACTCGCCCATTGATAAGGGTCGAAACTTGTATTCAAACCGTCATTCATCTCTTTTTGGGTTTCTTTAAACGCGGCAGGAACGGAACGGTCTGTGCGACCCAACCAGTTTTTATAGAATTTGGTCATGAAAACTTTGGTTTGCTGGTCGGGAACGCTCCAAAGTCCGTAAATTACATATTGTGTGCCTGCTATTTTGAAGGCACGCGGTAAACTGAACGCGCCTTCACCACTGACCAAATCGCCTAATCCGGTATGGCAGTTTGGGATCAGCACCAAGGGCACTTTGCTCAAGTTGTTCTGTGCTATTTCGTATCCTGTCCAGATACCATCCACTTCGCCAGCTATTTTTTCGCCATTCAGCACGCCATTCGCCCCCGCTAGGACGACCCCTGTACGCACCAATGGATGCTGCGATTTCGCCAACTGGAATTTTTTAAATCCTTCATCGTTACTAATCCCTTTAGCTTGCACATCTGCTGGCTGGGGTGCAAAATAACCATGTGTAGAAAGGTGCAGCAGCAAGTTATTGTAAGGCATACCCAGTAGCCTTCTCAACTCTGGCTCGGATGCTCCGAAGCCCGTTCGGAGTTCAGTTTGGCGAAGGTTTGTACTTAGTTCAGGTTGAATAGCAATAACTTCTGTTTCCGATCCTTCTAGGAAATTCCACTGATATTGCCCGTCTTCCTCTGTAATCTCGTCCCTGCTAGTGGAAGCCAATACAGCACCTTGCAATATTGCTGCTTTCATTTGCGCTTGTTGGACGTAATTACCCGCAGCTGCCTTAATACTGTCTATTTGATACTCGTAGTTGATGCCACCCATCAAAATAGCTTGTTCAATAGTCAAGTCTGTTGGTCTGGCGTTAATTGCCAGCAGGTCTCTGGTACTGTTCAGATTGTGCCATTGCAAACGGTAAAGGATTCTATCCTTGTTTTTCTCACCTATCTTGATGGCACTGAAATTGATGCGATGCAACAGTTCCGTACCTGCCGAATAAACGGACTTACTACTTTTTAACAAAGTATCCAAGGGTGCTTTTAACTGATCATATAAAGTTGGAGGTGGAGGCACTTGGTTATTGGCTGATACTGTTCCTTTGGAAGAAGCATTCTGATACAAGGCATCAATGTAATCTCGATTTTCTCCATCGTTTTTAGGATTGTTTGGTAGTTTGTTCAATAGCGTTTTTTGAAATCTTCTTCCGAGCAAGCGCGGACAAACAAAGGAGCTGTATCCTCAGCCCTCAAAATAAGGGCAGCATATTGCCGACCTTGCTTAGGCTCATTATAAGCTACCCACTCTACCAAGGCAGTCGTATCATCCAGTGCGGCTCGAAGGCTATTCAAATTGACTTCCAAATTGGAAATAGCAGCTCGATATTCAGGCAATAAGCCCTGAAGCTCATTTTCTAAATTGGCGGTACTTTTTTCTAATTTTTTTATCTGCACTTGGTTACTGTCGGGGCGTTCGTACAGTTTGCCCAATTCTGCTCTTTCGGCAAGCACTTGCTCAAAAACACCTTTAACCGCTGGATTTTTCGATTGCTCGACCAGTTGGCGCAAGTTGCGGGTGCTGTACTGCACAATATTTTTGAAAAATGCCGTTTGCTCGTATGCTTGCTGTCGAATACTTGGAGCCGCCAACGTGTCGCAAAGGCGATAGAGCAGTTCTAGATTTGGGACTTGCTGCCCAAGGTAGTACAATTTCTCTTGCTCCGTGAGGAAGGAGAATTGCGCTATGAGTTGCTTCCGTTGCGAAGTAACGGCTTGGCTCACCAAATTTTCGATGCCATCAAAATATTTTAATATCAAGCGAAACTCCAATTCCCGGAACTGCCAAGTCGCCATACTCGGATGCTGTTCGTCCAAGTATGCCCGAATCAGTTTTTTAGCTTCTTGCAAGTAAGTATTGGCTTTGCTGTGTTCTTTTGGGTTGTCTTTGTTGACTTCAAAAAGAATACCCAAAAGGTCTAAATAGTTGCCCAAATGCCGATTCGGATTGTCCTTCGATATGTCGTACAAACGCTCAAGCGTGGCTTTTGCAACAGCGACTTGAGTAGGATTATTGAGCAAACACAAGGCTTCTAAGCGCAAATGCTCCAAATACTGCGGATGCTGTTCGCTCAAAGTGGCTTTGTCTATGGCAAGGGCAGCTTGTATGGCAGCAGTGGCATCGTCTATCTTTTTTTGCTGTAAATAATGGTTTGCCAACGCTGCTTTTACGAATAGCAACTGCGGATGCTGCTGGATTGACTGCCCTCACAATGCTATCAGCGCGCTGGTAGAGTTGAAGGGCTTCGTCATTCCTACCGATGGTGGTGTAGAGCATGGCTTGTTGTGTGAGTGCAGGCGCGAGGTTCAAATGCTGGGGGTTGATGGTTTCGTACTGGCTGATGGCGTTTTTTAGGATGGTATCCGCTTTGGCGAACTCGAACTGCTCCATCGCTAATATCGCTGCTTCTAGGTTGAGGTCTAGCACCCCTTTTTGGTGAGCAGCAGTTCTTTCGCACTTTTGTAGCCACTGGCAATGGCTTCTTGGGCTTGTGGATAACGCCCCATTTTGCGCAGCAGTGCCGCTTGTTTGGTGTAAAACTCCAGTACTTGGCTGATGTATGGATTGCCGAAAGCGGTTTGTATGATGGATAAGCCCGACCGCATCAGGCTATCTGCCAGCACAAAGTTGCCTTGCTCGCTGGCGGTAATGCCTAAATAACAAGCAGCAAAACCTTGAAAGTAGTGCTGCTGGTGGTGGAACTGACGGCTCACGTGTCGCATGGTGTCAAACGCCATGCGCGCCGCTTCATAGTTGCCTTGCGCTAGATGTATTTCTCCAACTCTTTGTAAATCGGTGATGTCGTAAGGCGTTGTTCTGCCGAATGCAGTAAGTCTGGCTTGTAGGGCTGCTTTGTAGCTGGATAAAGCCGTTTCGTAGTTTCCTTTGCTAAAATCCACATCGGCGAGGTAGGCTGAAATGTTATGAATATCGGGATGGGTTTCTTTTAGCGTAGCTTTTTTGATGCGCAGGGCTTCGTCATATAAATCAGTCGCTTTGTCGTATTCGCCCCTGCCATAAGCCAAACTACCTAAAGCTCGAATTGCTTCTGCAGTATTGAAATGACCTTTACCAAATTTGGCTTCCTGTATGGCTAAAGCACGTTGCAACAGCGTATCGCTTTTTGCAAGATTTCCTCTGATGAGATGATGCGCGCCATAATTTACTAAGTAACCAGCATAACTATCGTGCTGGCTGCCGTATGCTTTTTTGAGCAAGGTATCGGCTTGTTGATACAGGCTATCGGCTCGCTGCATATTGCCCTGATTTTCTTGCAATACTGCTTTTTGCACAATGTAAAAAGCATACCGCGGGGCTTCTTTCCCTAGTTTTTGTTCAACAATGTCAATAGCGATATTCCTGAGTGAATCTGCCAAAGCATATTTGCCTAAATCGGAAGCGTTGCCAGAAAGATTATTATAATTGGTTGCAGCTCTAGAGTCGCGGTCGCCAAATTCGGCGATTGTTTTTGCAGCGCCAACTGTTCCAAACTGTCCTGAAGGGCATACTTCGCTAATTTACCTGCCAGTAGCGCGTTTTGGTTGTAAAGTGTTGTTTCACCACCGTTTTCAGGATAAAGGGCATTCACCTGCCAAGCGCGCTGCAACAAGGAATCGCATAGGCTGTAGTTGCCTCGTGTTAGTTCCAATCCTACCCAGTTGTTGAGTATCGTAACCACCAAGCGATTGTTGGGGCTTTTTAGCACCTCGTCGAAAAAAGCCAGCACTTTCTGATAGTTTTGCCCTGCTTCTTCATACTCTGCTAAATCTTGTTGCACAGTAGCTAATGAAAGAAAATCGCTTGCTTCCATCTCTTTCCAGCCCATTTTCTGATGGATAGCTAATTCTTCTGAGGAAACTTCTTTTGCTTTTTGGTATTTCCCCTGTCGCCAGTAAGCGCCATACATGTTGGATAGTATGTTCGTATAACTCAAACTGGTGCGGTAGGTGATTTTAGCGGTGAGGGCTAAAGTTTCTTCCATGTATTGAAGGGCAAGGTCAAAAAGAATCTACTTTGTAAGCATAGTAGTAGGCAAGTTCATCTACAAAATTGACATACAGTTCATTTTCTTTGCCAAATTGCTTTTCTATTACCTGCATTTGTTGTCGGTAATACAACGAAGGATGAGCATAACGTTGGTGAATGTAGTCTCGACTAGAGATAGAGAGCATGGCAATGTTGCTTAAATAACTAATGCTGGTGGTATCTTCGTAACTGCGCCAAAGGGTATCGAGTTGTTCAATGATTTCTGCTGCCGCAGCCTGTTGTCCTAAAAGTATTTTTATCACTCGTACTCGATCTAAAGCATCTGCGTAAGGGTTACTTTTTTTCCAAATTGAGCTTCCGCCTCCGATAATATTTCTTCGGCGAGTTGGGTTGCTGTCTCCACATCATTCCTATTGGCAGCTTCAAAAGCGATTTGGAATTTATCGTTGTTGCCTCTGCGTGGCTGTTTGGCATAAATGTTTTGTGCTATTTGGCGCAAGGAGTCTCGTTCCGCATAGCGCGCCCATTTACCATAGATATTGGCACGATAACTCAGTGCGTTAGCGTAGGGGATAGTTGCTTCCCCAAAACCAGCTTTGAGGATGGGTAGCGCAAGGTTCAATAAAGAATCTGCTTTGTAGGGCTGATGATAAGATATAGATTGTGTAAAATAAAGCAGTTCTTTAGCATACAAAGGATGCTGCTCGCCGTATATTTTTGATAAGTATTCATGCGTACTTCGTACAAGCTATCCTGTTTGCGTTCTAATCCTAATTGGCTGTAATAATATGCGCTTTCAAAAGTATTGGGATAAAGGCTATTAGGATGATCTTTTCCCCATATTGCTTGTATAATTTTGCGCTGTGCGTCCAAGCGAGCAGGTATGGTATTGGATTGGCTGCTGTGTTGGAGTAATATGGCTCTATTACATTCCAATTGGGCACTCGCCGTATTGTTGATGCCATAAGCGCGGTCGAAGTTGGCTTTGGCGAGGTCGAATAAGGAATCTGCACGGGCAATGTGCGTGTAAGTGTAATACTCGTCCGAAGCTATGCTCCAAAGCATATTTCCTATGCTGGGATGGGTGGGGGCATAGTGCTTATAGTAGGCAACAAGGGCGGTGTCGTACAGAGGTTTGAGTTGGTAGGTATCTCCCAATGCGCTTCGGGTATTGATGTAAGCATACCATAAATCGGGGTAGGCTTTGCCACAGGCACCGTTGGCATCCTTGCAGCGCAACAACCAATCCTCTATTATGTTGATGGAAGTGTCTTGCCTGTTTTGTGCGTTGTATAAGGCTATTTGCTTATTCACCAACAGGGTAGCTTGCTCGAGTGGCTTCTCCACAAAGTCTTGGCGCGCCATTTCCACCTCCAACAGGGCTTCGGCATCTTTGTAGCGCACAAGGTCTGTGTAAATATTCACCAAACTGTTTACAGCGTAAGTTCGGAAAAGGGTGTTCGCGCCGTAGTTGGGGATGGCGTGTTTGTAGGAAGCCTCTGCCGCTTCAAATTGCAGTAGGCTGTATTCCGCACTCCCTTTGTTCGCCCAAAGTGGAGCATAGCAAGTATCGCTGGGTGGGAGGTTTTTTTAAGCCTTCCAAAGCGGTGTTGATGGCGTTTTTATTTTGCGCCAAATTGATTTGACAAAGTGACAAACGCCTAGCCGCCGCCGCACGCAAAGCGGGCGCCGCCCCTTCATTTGCGTGAAATAGTTTTCTGCCACAGGCAGGGCATCATAATAGAGACCAACTTCGAGGAGCGAGTCAATGGTGGTTAGAGTTTTGTTGCTCGCTTGTGCGTTTGCTGCCATAGGCTGCATACTGAACAAAAACAGCAAGAACAATATTGGATGAAGGATGAATTTTGAAATCATAAGTATATTAATTTTGAATGTTGAGTTTTGAGTTTTGAATGTTGAGTTGGGGTTTTATTTGTTCTTGTTGTCATACCCACAAAAGTAAAGCAATCAACCTAATGTAGGAAATAATTATCCACTGGATTGGGCTGGATTTTGCATTTTTTTTAGTTCTGCTATGTTAGTTGGTCTTTGGTGGGTTGGTCTTTAGTCTTTGGTTGGGCTTTGGTGGGTTGGGCTTTGGTGGGTTGGGCTTTGGTGGGGTTAAAGTTTTGCGCTTATGCAGTTGCTTAGCAGCGTAGGGGTCAAGCGAAAAATTATCTATCATTTGAAATTGTTTTTTCAGGTTTAATCAGGGCTTCATTTCAAGTGAAACCCTGACTAAGAAAATAGCCAAAATAACCAAAGACCAACCCACCAAAGACCAACCAAAGACTAAAGACCAACCAACCAACCCCTGACTAAGCGTAAAACCTTAGTTTCCATTTTGTATGATAAGTTTTTTACTGATGCTCTGCGTATCGTTAGTCAATTGAATCCAATAAACGCCAGCAGACAAGTGACTAAAGTCATACTCTTCTTTGACGGAATTGGCAGCAAATTGCACTTTTCCTTGAAGGTCAATGACTTTGATGCTGTTGAACTGATCGGCGTGCTTGAGGGTGATTGCTCCGGAAGTTGGGTTCGGGAACACCAAGTTTATTGTTTCAAAATCGAGGTGGTTGATGGTTCTGTCTTTGGCTTTTTCGTTGGCAAACATATCATCCTCTCCAGCGTTGTTGTTGAAAGGTACAAAAATACATCCCAACCAATATTGGAAAGCCCCGTATTGAATCGGATGAGGTCGCCTAAAGTAGTCTCAAAGAAATAGTCATGCCAATCCTCGTCGAATAGCGGGTCATTCTCGAAGTAGAATCTATCACCGTCGCGCAAGATGGTGAATTGCGTCCACAAAATAGCATAATGGGTAATGCCGACCGATGCCCAAGAGAGCTTATCTTCTGCCAATGCGCCTACCCAAAGGTCAATATCGTTGACGCTGGGATAGAGTTGACGCAATTTGTCTTGCACGGTTCTGTTTTTAGTGATGTCGCTCCAAGTATTGACTCGGCTACCCGTAAAGGTTTTACGTACCGTATTATAGTCCGCCAAACCGTGATCTCGCCCGCGTTGGATGTTGATGGACACTAAATCGGTGCCAGGACTACCCGGTTGCGATGCAAACAAAAAGTTGCGCAAGTCATTGATAACCAATAAGTCAATTTCCTGCTGGCGGTCTCTACTCATGCCCATCAGGATTTGGTCAATACCTCTATTTTTTACAAAATCGGTGTTGAAGAAACCTTGCACAAGGGAAATAGTGCCTGTTGTTCTATTGTTGTTGTCCACCAATCGCAAAGCTGGATTCACCATAGTATGCCCAATACGAAATCCTGCACTGGCAAATTCGTGGAGCGTGTTGGGATTGAGGTTTTGATTGCAGCCCTCGTAGTAGTCCAATTCAATGCCTAGTGCAGGCAAAAACTCTTCAAAAGTAATGGCTTGAATATGCGCTGCCACAATTTTTCGAGCAAGTTGATAATTGTTTTCATCGTTGGTGTAACCTAACCTCACGAAATTATCGCAAATACGGTTGTGCTCTCTGACGAAAAGCGTGTGCAAAGCCATGAGTGTAGGCTGCTCATTGGCGCGCTCATCCCCAGCTACAAAAACTTTGCCCCTGTTGTCTCCTGCCATGTGGGGTGCGTTAGGGTCAACAGCACCACTTTGCTGCCCATTCACAGTGTTGAATGGCAATAAATTCCCTGAAGATACTTTCAATTTTCCATTGCGGAATGTACGCAACCAGTTGGCTCTGTTCATGTCTGAACCATAAACCACAGAGCCATCAATCCAAGCGGTAATTTTGTTGGTTTGCTCGCGTGGGGAGTTTACGCCAGTACCACTACGCGGTTTTGAGCGCGAGAAACTAATGGGCGTTCTAAATAAAGGTTCGTTATTGGGTAACAGGATGTTAGCGCGTTCGTCACCTTCTTCCGTCACGGAAATGTCGTGGTCAATGAATTGCCCCCAAGCAAAAACGAAGGCAGAAAGTCCTTCCTCGTTGAACTTCGCATCGTTTTGTAAAAAACAATGTTGGATATATCTCTTGGGTTGGCGCGACGCGCTCCTGCAAATCCACTTCTGCCGTCTGAATAAGCGGCAGGCGTGATGCGCGAAAAAGCCTGTCCTGCACTGCCCCACCAAGGTTTATTGCAATTGTTGTTGCGTCCATCAATGCTACTGAATAAATCGTCTGAGCAACCTCTGGATTCTACTTCAGAAGGTAAAAACCGCGATTCTACTTGCTGCATAAGTGACTTAACGCTCAAGCTATCTTGCGCTGTGGCGGAGGAAAGTTGTAATCCTATCCAAGCCGTTACCATAAATGTTTTGTTAAAAAAGTTCATTTGCAATATATTTTAATAGTATTCAATACTGCGTAAGAGAGAATTTGATACAAGATGTTACTTAAAAAGAACAGGATATGTAAATTTTTTTTCGGACGGAAGCCACGGGATAATTACAAAAATGACTAATTGTGAAAAAAAATCATTTTTGCTAACAAAAGCTAGACAAGAGCAGCTATATGGCAAAAAATACAGATTTGTACTTATGAAAAAATTAATGTTCATCGTTGTTTTGTTTTTTATTTGCTCTTTTCAGGCTACGCAAGCCAAACCATATTCTCCCAACTGGGTGG
>JAAUTG010000103.1 GCA_012031785.1 Saprospiraceae bacterium
GATTTACCTAGTGAAGTTTTACCTACTCCAGGAGGACCGACTAAGCAAAGAATCGGAGCTTTCATATCTCCTTGAGCTTCAGCACTGCCAAATGTTCTAAGATGCGTTCTTTTACTTTTTCCAAGCCAAAGTGGTCGCGATCAAGCACCTTTTTTACCCGCTGAAGATTAAAATTATCTTTTGTGTATTCCTGCCAAGGTAAATCGAGCAGGAGTTCAACATAGTTGAGTTGCACCGCATATTCGGCAGCTTGTGGGTTGGTGCGTCGAAGTTTGGCAATTTCTCTATCAAAAGTTTCTTGCACTTCTTTCGCCCATTTTTTCTTTTTGCTCCGCGCCAGCAACACGATGAGTTCTTGCTCTTGTGGACTTTGACCTAGCTCTTCTTGAATTGTTTTCAGTTGCTGATTCAAGTAATAATCGCGCTGCTGCTTGTCAATATCCAAGCGCACTTTAGACTCTATTTGGTCTTTAAGTTGCAGCAGTTGCAACTCGTTGTCCAGTTTTTCAAGAATTAGATTCGCCTTGATTTGTAGATTGCTGCACTCTAAAATTTCTTGCTTCACAGGTACTTTTGTCCCTAAGTTAGAAGCAATAAAGTTGAGTAAAAAGCCATAATTATTAATATTTCGGAGCATATAGACGGCTTCCGAAGGAATATTTGGGGATAGTTCGATGATGTTTTTGCCAAGTCCAAAATGGATGAAACGGTGGCTTCAAAATTCATCTTCTCCGTAGGCAATTCGTAGTTCAGTACAGAAACCCTACCTTTCATGTAAGGCGTATCCGCAAGCATCTCCTCTAACACAAAACGGCGGCGACCCTGCAAAATTGTAGTAATAGTGCCATCTGGCATTCTAATCAACTTAATGACTTTCGCCACTGTCCCGATGCTGTAAAGGTCGCTTGCGTTGGGGTCTTCTACGTCGTCATCTTTTTGGGAAAGTACGCCAATCAGTTTGTCTTCATTGTACGCCTTATTAATAGCCTTTACAGAACGTTCTCTACCCACTGTAATTGGAATAACAATGCCTGGAAAAAGTACCGTGTTCTTTAGCGCAAGTATAGGTAACTCATTGGGATATTCCTCTTTATCCTGCTCCTCATCTGTTTCTTCGACCGAAACTAAAGGCATAAATTCTGCATCTTCTTCAAATCCTCGAAAAGGGAAAAGTTCATCAAACATAGACATTCATTATACGGAGTTGGCTGCCAAAACCACAAATATAATAAAAACAAACAATAATGACAACATGACATGACATTATCGTGAAATCTTAGCTGTTGGGGATTAGGCTAACCCACACCTACTTATTTTACTGATGTTACGAAGTTAACTGTTCTTTACTAGCTTTTGCTGATTTTACGAACCAAGTGTTACTATCAGCTAACGCGCTTTGGTTCTTGTTACTCAAAACACTTAATATCTGTACAACAGCGAACAACTTATTCGTAACATCCGTCAGCTATTCTCAGCATAATTTATGCTGTTCAATAACTATGCCAGAACGAACGAAGTAGTTAGGCTTCCGTTAGGGCTAGATTTTTTGCTTTACTGGCAGGAATAGAATTATCCGCAATTTCATCACTTTCCAAGCGCAAGTTATTGATAATGAAATCTTGACGCTCTGGAGAGTTTTTCCCCATGTAATAATTCAGCAATTGGTTGATGTCTGTACCTTCTATCAATACGACAGGTTCTAGCTTAATATCTTCTCCAATAAAATCGCCAAATTCGTCAGGAGATATTTCCCCCAAGCCTTTGAATCGAGTAATTTCTGCTTTGCCCTTTAGTTTTTTTATTGCTTTTTGCTTTTCTGTTTCCGAGTAGCAATATATCGTCTGACTTTTATCACGTACTCTGAAAAGCGGTGTTTCTAAAATATATAAATGTCCGTTGCGCACCAAATCTGGAAAAAATTGTAAAAAGAACGTCAGCAGCAACAAACGAATATGCATTCCGTCCACATCTGCATCTGTGGCGATGACGACCCTGTTGTAGCGCAAATCGTCCAAACTGTCTTCAATATTTAGCGCGTGTTGCAGCAAATTAAATTCTTCGTTCTCATAAACCACTTTTTTAGTAAGTCCATAACAGTTCAGGGGTTTTCCACGCAAACTGAACACGGCTTGATGTTGCACACTTCGCGCCTTGGTGATAGAACCACTGGCAGAATCGCCCTCTGTGATAAAAACAGTAGAAGCGTTGCGCTCTTCTTCGCTCGTAGTTTTTGTACCATCGTTATAGTGAATGCGACAATCACGAAGTTTCTTGTTGTGTAAATTGGCTTTTTTGGCGCGCTGGTTGGCTAATTTCTGAATACCTGCTATTTCCTTGCGTTCGCGTTCGGATTGGCGAATGCGTTTTTCAATGGCTTGTGCCACTTCTGGAAACTTGTGTAAATAATCGCTTAACTCCTTCTGAATGAAGTTGTTAAGGAAGGTTCTGATGCTTTCCCCATCTGGAGCCATGTCCGTAGAACCTAGTTTAGTCTTGGTTTGAGATTCAAAAATAGGTTCTTCCACTTTGATGCTAACCGCCGCAATAATGGAAGCACGCACGTCTTTTGGGTCGTATTTATTTTTAAAAAATTCGCGGATGGTTTTTCCAACTGCTTCTTTGAAGGCGTTAAGGTGTGTGCCTCCTTGTGTAGTGTTTTGACCATTCACAAAGGAATAATATTGTTCTCCGTATTGGTCGCCGTGTGACATGGCAACTTCTATATCTTCGCCTTTCAAGTGAACAATAGGATAGCGGAACTGGTCTTCGTTAAATTTCCTTGCTAGTAAATCTTTCAACCCATGTTTGGATTGAAAATGGTACCATTGTAATTAATCTTTAACCCTGCATTTAGGTAGGCGTAATTCCACAATTGACTCTCTAAAAATTCTTTGCGAAACCTAAATTTTTTAAATACCGCTTCGTCTGGTCTGAAGGTGACTTTTGTCCCGTTGGGAGCTTGAGAAGTCCCTATTTTATGATCTTGCGTCAGGATGCCTTGTCCAAATTCTGCTGCTTTGAGCTGTCCTTCTCGCACCGATTCAATCCGAAAATAACTTGATAGTGCATTTACCGCCTTTGTACCTACTCCGTTTAAGCCCACCGACTTTTTAAAAGCACCAGAATCGTACTTCCCGCCTGTATTAATCTTTGATACACAATCAATTACTTTTCCTAATGGAATGCCTCTTCCGTAGTCACGCACTTCCACTTGTCCTTCGTCAACAACAATATCAATCTGCCGACCATGCCCCATGACGTATTCGTCAATAGAATTATCTACTACTTCCTTTACCAATACATAAATTCCATCATCGGGAGAAGAACCATCTCCCAATTTTCCGATATACATTCCTGGTCGAAGCCGAATGTGCTCCCGCCAATCTAACGATTGAATACTATCTTCAGTATAATTGATGTTGTTTGCCATGCTTAAAGTTTCAGCAAAAAAATTATTTTGAGTCGGATGAAAACGAATGAATATTAAAATAAATCGGCTGATGAATAAAATAAATCAGCCAAATATACGCAAAAAAGTTAAAACAACTTGACTAAAAACTTGTTCAATCGCAAATATATTACAAATGAGCAAATAAGCAAGGAGTAAATGACTGCTTTTACGCACAAGAATTTTGCTTCAGCGTCAAGTCAGTAACTGGTTATTTGTAAATTGGTTATTTTGGGGTTAGATAAAACTAAAATAACCAAAACTGCTTACTAGTTCCTGATTCATAAGCAATTCTCTAATGGGGGTAGTATTTTTTACTAGGTTTCTTATTGATAAGGTTATTGTAAAAATGGTGGTTGTTGAAAAGTTACTACTAAATTTGTAAAAAATCCACCCAAATTGTTAATTTACAGTGGTTTATAATTTTTAAAATTGTATTTCCGCTATGCTTTTCTAAACACTAAAATGCTTTGATAAAAAGTATATCCCAACAAATAACCAATCAAACGTAAATGTAAACCTATTCAACATGAGATATTGGGCAATAATTTTTTTCTTTTTTTCTTTTGCCACCCTACTTTTTTGGTCAGCAAGATAGTTTGCTTCAATTTAACATACTTAGATTGGATAAGCAACAAAAAGCGATGACTGTACTTGGTACTTGGGCGGTGGCAAATATTGCAGTAGGCAGCATATTATCGAGCAAAAAATCAGGGGAAGCCAAGTATTTTCATCAGATGAATGCAGGGTGGAATGCAGTTAATTTGGTGATTGCAGGTATTGGTTATTATGGTGTATCAAAAATTGACCCTACCGCATTAGACCTGTTTGGCTCCATAGAGGGCAATTATCAGATACAAAAAATACTACTTTTCAATGCAGGTTTGGATGTAGGTTATATGCTGGGTGGAGCGTACATGATGGAACGCTCAAAGCATTTGGCTATAGACAAAAAAACCTGAACGCCTGAAAGGTTGGGGAAAATCTATTGTTTTGCAGGGTGGTTTCCTTTTTGTGTTCGATGTGGCTACCTATTGGATACTAGCTTCTGGTAACGAACAGCTACAACCATTGTTAGGGAATTTGAGTTTTACAGGTAATGCAATCGGGTGGAGAATGAGTTTTTAACTGCGGTTGGTTAGAAGTCAAGCAGTTAGCTATCTGCTTGTTAAAAAAGTTTTATCCTCCTTGATAAAGGGAAGGACGCTTTTTGTGGCTAAACTGTTCAATTTAAAAACATACAGCTAGCTATTGCACGTTGTTTGTAAAATGGCTATCAGACCAGTTCAATCTGATTGGACAACCATAGAGAATTGTCCAATCAGGTTCTTTTACCTCTGATGTCACTAACAAAACAGGTTTATTGCTCAATATCAAAGCGATATTGAAGCGTCTCAATAATTTGCAACCCATTTGCGGGGTCTTCGTTCTTTAGAATGATGTTAATATCAATGGTTTCTGCTGCGTCTTTGTCTTTACTGTCAAAAACAATATCTATTTTCCCATTTTCACCTGGCGCAATTGCTTTTCTTGGATATTCTGCTTGCGTACAATCACAATGATCCACAAGATCAATTTGAAGTGGCACGTCACCAAAGTTGGTGAATTGATAGCTATGCGTTCGTTTTTCTCCTTTTTAACTGCACCAAATTCTACCACGCGCTCGTCAAAGTGCATAATCGGTAGGGCTTTCAACTCTTCGGGCTTCTTGCCATAAAGCGAAGAAAGTTTATGAATTTTGATGCCCTCTTGAGCAGTTGGCGCATTAGGTCCGTTGCCATTCGAGCGACGATTGTTGTTCGGCGCTGGTGTACGCGGCGCAGGGTTAGCTGGTGCGTCGTTCTTTTTCAACCGCGCACGTTTCACGGTAATGCTTGTCGGGCCTGAAATAATTTTGAACTCTGTTCTTCTATTCAGGCGGTGCGCAGCTTCTTGCTCGTCTGTGTTGGTAAAACTGTTGATGTAAGTTTCAGTCAATGTTTCTCCCACTTTCAAGAAAGGATTAGTGGCAGCCATTTTTTCTGTTACCAAGTTTGGCTTGGTTTCGCCGTACCCTTTTGCCTCTATGCGCTCGCGGGCAATACCTTTGCGAACTAACCAACGACGCGCCGATTCGGTACGACTTTGGGAAAGTTGTTGATTATAAGCGTCATTACCTCTAGCATCAGTATGAGAACCAAGTTCGATGCGCATATCTGGATACTGAATCATCAATTCGTAGATAAATTCTAGGTCTTGCTCTGATTCTTTTAGAATCACATCATCGTCGAAGTCGAAGTAAATATTACTCAACTCAATAGGTTCTTCCGCAGAAATGGTATCATATTCTGGCTCTGGTGCAGGTGGTGGTGGCATTTTCTTTAAGTAAAAACGCTGCTCAAAAGACTTTGTCGCTTTTAATCCCAACGTACTTACTGCCGCAGAATCGGGGAAGTAACCTTCTTTAGTGGCGATTAGGCGATACGATTTTTCAATACCTAGCGGGAAGTTGAATACGTTGCCTTCTTTGTTGGATTGGGAGTAAGGTTTGCTGCGCTCGCTACCTACTATTTCCACTAATGCTACATTGGCATCAAGAAGCGGTTTCTTGTCTTCTGAAAATGTTCCTGCTACAATATCTGCTGTAATTTTGGCAAGTTCGAATTCAAAAATATCATTGCAACAGGTTTTGCTGACTGCCGAGCGATTACCTTCGCGGTTAGATACCAAAAAGCCATGATAACCTTCTTCGTCCACCATGAAATATACGTCATCCACACTGGTGTTGAAATCTTTGCCCATGTTTTTGGGTTCGCTCCAAAGTGTTCCATTCCAACTACTCGAAAAAATATCAAATCCACCTAAACTTGGTAATCCATTAGAACTAAAGTATAGCGTTCCGTCTCTATAAAATGGTGTTTCTTCATCGCCTATTGTGTTAATTGTTTTGCCCAAGTTTACCGCATCGCCGTAGGCATCATTTCCTTTTAAAGGAGCGTAATAAATATCAAATCCTCCTACACCTACTCCCTCCATGTTGGAAGAAAAGAATAGCACTTCTTGACCAAAAAGCTCACCAACCACAGGGTGTTTAGCAATAAAATCTCCATTTACGCCGCCTTGTACTTCATTCGCTCCTTGCCAGCCATCTGTGCCTTTACGGCTCATAAATATCTTGCTCGAAAGCACTTCATTACCCTCCAACACAGCACGAGTAAAAAACATTCTCTGCCCATCTTGTGTCACATAAACATGGCTATTGTGGAAGCCTGGACGATTAATTTTATCATCCAATATAACGGGCTTTTCCCAAGTTTTTTCTGACTTGGTCGCTTCGTATATTTTGGCGTAATATTCTGTGTTTTCTGCATCAATTTTGATAAGGTCATCAGCTTCAAAACTTACAAAGTAAACTTTATTTGACCCTACCAGTACGGGAGAGTATTGCCCTTGTTTGTTGTTCAAGTCTTTACCTGTATGTTCAATAGTTGCGCTTGTACCGGGTGGTAAATCTTTCGCCATTTCTGCACCCAGCAGTTCGATTTGTGCTAGTTCTTTTAGCTTCGGGTCAAGCGTTTCAGCGATGAAGTCTTGTAATTCGATGACTGCTTCATCGTATTTACCGTTCATTTTCAGCACTTTGCCATAAAACAACTTTGCGTCAGGATGCGAACCATCATCGCGGCGAAGTAAAGTTGCCAAACGACGCTCTGCTCGCACATAATCCCTGATTTTGTAGTGCAGCATGGCAATATCGTACAGTAGAGTCCGGTCTTCCGAATCTTCATAAGCTTTTTCAAACCATTCGACGGCGTTGGCATAATCTTTTTGCGTTACCAGCATTTTCGCTGTTTCCAGCGTCTTTTCTAAGGTTGGCTTATTCAAAGGTTGCGCCGCCAAAACACCGACGAATCCGAATAGTAAACCAATTATTGCTAATTTTTTCATACTCATTTGAGTTAGTTTAGACTTTGGACTGTAATTTGATTTTTAGCCGTTGATGATGTAATCCTGAATGTGGTATAATTCGTTGTTTATTCTTTGTTTTTTTGAGACATTTATAATTTTGACTAGCTATTGTACCTCAAGTTACATGATGAAATCATTGATAAACAGTTAACTGCGTCATACGAGGCGTTCCTGCTTATGTTTAAAACTTAGGACATAAAATTGCTGGATCAACTTGGGGCTTTTTATACACTTTAATGATATATTGCGCTGCAATTTCAAAGCCATTGCGAATACGCCCGTCGTTGGCTAGGGGAGAGGTGGTAAAATCATAACTCAATAGCACTTTCCAGCCCTCGTAATCTACGCCACCTATCAAATGCGCAGCATCTCCAAATCTATAACCTGCTCCCATTAAAAAAGTTAGGTTATCGTTGAATTTATATCCTGCGTTACCTTGCAAAATGGTTTCCGTAAGTCCTTTAGTAACTCTGAAGATAGCAGAAGGTTCTACCGTCCATTTGTCAGTAGCCTGAAAAGCTACTGCGCCATGTGCATTAATTAAAGAAGGCTTTTGGTTATTCCCTTCTGGTGCTATGCCTCCTCCTCCTCCCATGCCGGTAGTGTCTGGTCGTTGAGAAAAATTAACAAGGCTCTGATCGGGCTGTGTGATATAGAAAAAAGAAGTACCTAGCGTCAAATTCGTTTTTTCATTGATCGCTGATTTTATCATCAAACCTCCAGCGAAATCTCTAAATGTTTTAGGTGTCTCACCCAGTTCTTCGCCTCCTCCTACAAACCCAGTGCGACCACCATCTATAATTCCCTGTTCTGTCAATACTGTCGTGCCATCAATTTGGCGAGAAAAGTTGCCTTGATGGATGCCTAACGTAAGCACATGGTCTCCTTTTTTATCTAGCGTTTTATGAAAAGCTCCAGAGAGCAAAAAAGAATTGGTTTTTAGTCCATTTGTGCCTGCATTATCCTGTACGATAGCCACGCCAATACCTAGCCAATCTCTTTTCTTTTTACCGACTGCCAAGAAAGGAGAATCTGCATACACGGAAGGCGTGCTATAGCCATCACCGCCTAACGAGCTATTCCATTGGCTTCTATAAATTCCCCCAATCCTGATTGTTCCAAGAAATGCTCCTGTATGGGCTGGATTTACAGTTAACGGAGACATGTTGAACATGGTAAAGTGAATGTCCTGTGCTTGCAAGCTCCAAGCAGACCATAAGAGAAAGAAGAGTAGAAATTTTCCGAATTTCATAAATGTGGTTTTGGAAAAATGATTGTTGTTCGACAAATTTTGTAGCGCGACAGCGAAATGAAGCTGATGCCACGTTAGGCAGCATTTTCACTTGGCTAAAATTCGTAGCTACTACTATGGTCAAAGAACAAAAATGACATAGTTGTTGATTTCCCCGACAAGGTAAAAACGTTTTGTGAGTAACAACTTCCAAAGTTAAAAATAATTGTCCAAAAACTTAGAATACCGCCTAAAAAAAAATGTCAAACCATTACTTTTTGGGCGGTGCTTTTGTCGTGATCTTTTTGGTAATGACTTTTTTCTTTGCAGCAGGGGCTTTGCTGACCGCTTTTTTGGGCGTTGCCTTTTGGGTGTCATCAGTTTCGGATTTGCTGTTTGCTGTTTTATTGGTGCTGCTTTTTTTGGTTTCTTTCTTTTTGAAAGCATTAGGATAAACAGCTTCTATGATTGTCTTTACTTCTTCTAAAGACATCATGGCAGCATCTTCTGGCGTTACTTTGGAGCCGTCCTCTCGCCTAGGAATACCAAGAGGGCTTTTATTTTTAAAACAAATGACTGGTCCCCAGCGTTTATTTTCTATTCTAATGCCTTCTTCTTTCCACTCTTCGATTACTCGCTCGGCTTCTTTTTTCTGTTTTGCGGCTATCAGGTCGTGGATTTCCGCTTCCTTAATCGTGTTTGGGTTGTAACGTGCAGGAATGTTGATGTATATATTATTCCATTTTAAAAACGGACCGAACCTGCCGGAACCTTTAGTAACTGGCAACCCTTCATAGGTAGCGATAGGCGCATCTGCTTTGTATTTTTCTTGGATGAGTTCTATACTTCTTTCTAAAGTAACCTCGAGTGGTTCTTCGCCTTTGCTTAAAGAAATGTAGTTACTACCATGCTTTATATAAGGTCCATAAGGTCCGATACCAACGGTGACTTCCATATCCTGATAGCTACCTAATCGTTTAGGTAACTCAAATAAATCAATTGCTTCTTCAAAGGTAAGGGATTCTAAGGTTTGTCCTTTGCGCAGGTTGGCGAAAGTGGGTTTTTCTCCTTCTTTTAGTTCATCTGCCGTTCCCATCTGGACAACAGGTTTACCTGTTTTTGCCATTCTTACAAGGATAGTTCTTCCTGTTTTTTCATGCTTACCTAGCACCCGCTCTCCTGTGGCGCGTTCTGCCTTTGCCATTGTTTTTGTGACATCTTCATGGAAGGGAAAGTAAAAGCTGGTTAGCATTTTTACCCATTTCTCTTTTCCTGATGCAATGGTATCGAACTTTTCTTCTATGGATGCGGTGAAGCCATAATCCATAATTCGATTAAAATGCTCTAATAAAAAATCACTCACAATCATACCTGTATCGGTTGGGAAAAGGCGATTTTGAGTGGCTCCTGTGATTTCTTTTTCTGCCTTTTTGGTGATTTTCCCTTTTTTGAGCATATAGACGGTAAAGGTTCTTTCCACACCTTCTTTGCTTTCTTTGACTACATATCCCCTGCCTTCTTCCATGATTTTAGTGATGGTTGGCGCATAAGTGGAAGGTCGTCCGATGCCTAATTCTTCTAGTTTTTTTACCAGACCCGCTTCCGTGTATCTAGCAATGGGTTTCGTAAAGCGTTGTGTGGCAGTCATTAAGTCCAAATCTAGGATCTGATTCACTTTCAAAGGAGGTAATATGCCACTTGTTTCTTCTTCCTCATCGTCGTCGTTGGATTCCAAATATACTTTCAAGAAACCATCAAATTTCAATACTTCGCCTTCTGCCTGTAATTCCTCTTTTAGCGTAGAAATACCAATTTTTACTACTGTTTTTTCTAACTTTGCATCTGCCATTTGTGAGGCGATAGTGCGTTTCCAAATTAAATCGTACAGGCGTTGCTGGTCAATGTCGCCAAGCACGGTACTTTTTTCGATATAAGTAGGGCGAATTGCTTCGTGCGCTTCTTGCGCGCTTTCTTTGTTCGTTTTGTATCTTCTTACCTGAACGTATTGCTTACCATACTTGGTTTCAATTTCTTGTGCAATTGCTGAATAGCAACTTCACTCAAGTTGGTGGAATCAGTTCGCATGTAGGTAATATGTCCTGCCTCGTAAAGTTTTTGCGCATTTGCCATCGTTCTATTCACCGAATAACCTAGCTTTCTGCTCGCTTCCTGTTGCAAGGTAGAGGTGGTGAAAGGTGCTGCTGGTTTGCGCATGGTAGGGCGAACCTGAATGTCATTGATTTTGAAGGTAGCACCGTTTGATTTTTCCAAAAAAAACAGGGCATCTTTTTCTAAGTCATACTTTTTAGGAAGTTCTGCTTTGAGTTTGACTTGTTTACCTTGATCGTTATTGACTTCAAAAATGGCGTTGATTTTGTAAAAAGGTACAGACTCGAACTGCTGAATTTCTCTTTCTCGCTCTACCACCAACCGCACTGCGACAGATTGTACTCGTCCAGCAGACAATCCGCCTCTTACTTTTTTCCAAAGCAACTCAGAAAGTTCAAACCCTACTAATCGGTCTAAAATACGACGTGCCTGCTGCGCGTCCACCAAACTCAAATCTAGTATTCTAGGCGATTGTATCGCCTTGTTGATGGCGGGCGCAGTAATTTCCCGAAATACGATGCGCTTGGTTGTATTTTCATCTAAACCTAGCACTTTGCATAAATGCCAAGATATGGCTTCACCTTCCCGGTCTTCGTCCGTAGCTAACCAAACCGCCTCGACCTTTTTCACTAATTCTTTCAGTTCCTTAACTACTTTCTTCTTGTCGTTAGGAATGACATACTTGGGTTTAAAACCGTTGTTGACATCCACGCTATCGCTTTTGCGTTCAAGGTCGCGGATATGTCCAAAGCTAGATTTAACAATAAAATCTTTACCCAATATTTTTTCTATTGTGATTGCTTTGGCTGGAGACTCTACTATGACTAAATTTTTTGGCATATTGACTTATTCTTTTGATGTTCATGGATTGCTTTAGCTACCAATTTCACATGGTGTCATAACAAAAAAATAATAACCATCGGTATTCAAATTATTGTCTAACATAGCCTTACGAAAAGTAATTCGTGAATAACAAACCATTAGTATTGGTAAAAACAACCACAAAGATAATTACTCAACATTAATTAATGACTATGAATTATTATTTATCAAAAATATTGTAGTAAAATATAAATTTCAGAGGATAAAATCGTACATTATAGTAGTATATTTTGTGGATCAAATTGTGTTTCAACTTATTTACCAGGTTATTTGTTTTCGTTTTGCATACTTGTGGTATGAAAAAGTGCAACAACTTAGGAATGAGAGATGAGTTTTGAGCGGATTATTTAATAATGAATGGATGTGGTGCGACTGGTTATTTGTTGGTAAGGTTGTTTGAGAAAGTTGTATTTCTGGTAAGCATAACTTTTGAAGATTACATCGTAAATGTACTAAATGACCAGATAACTTTTAAGATAAATGGTTTGGTGTAATGCCTCAAAACAAATCTTTTATATCCCAACAAATAATGAAAAAACAAGGGTGTAGCGTCATTCATTCATAACTCAGTCAATATGATGATTTCCTTTTTTCAAGCTATTTTAGCTTATGGTAAAGCCTTTCGACTGATAAAAGAACTCAAATTGTGGTTCTATGTTTGGATTCCTGGCATGGTGAGTGTCTTGCTTGGTGGTATTATTATTTGGTTCATCATCAAGTACGCCGATGATTTAGGAACTTGGGTGACGAGTTGGTACGATTGGCAAGGAAAAGGCGTGGTTAAAACCATAGGTAAGTTATTGAGCGGCTTGACCATCGGACTTCTGGCTTTCGTGTTGTTCAAATATATTATTTTAATTGTGGTAGGTCCAATGATGAGTCCATTATCGGAAAAAGTGGAGGCACATTTGACAGGCAAACCTATTGGTGGAGCTTTTCGACCTGTAAAGTTTTTAGAGACGTGCTTCGAGGTGTTGGGTTGGCGTTGCGGAACATTATTCGGGAACTTATCTTCACTTTGTTGCTGTTGTTTGCCAGCCTTGTCTTTCCTGTGATTACGCCTTTTACTGCTGTACTTATTTTTATCATTCAATCGTATTACGCTGGATTTGGAAATATGGATTACACCTTAGAACGCCATTTCAATTTTCAGGAAAGTATTCAGTTCGTTCGTGCAAATAAGGGTTTGGCAATTGGTAATGGTTTGGTGTTCGTATGGCTCATTTTGTTAGGGATTGGCTTTTTAATTGCACCACCACTTTCTACTATCGCTGCCACTATCGAAACCGTGAAAGCAATAGAGAAGCGTTCTTAGTAGCGAGTTGTGAACTAGGCTACACTCCAAAGATTAAACAAGAAGAGCGGAAAATGAAATGAAGAATAGAATGTACTGATTTTATCCAGCTATTGGGTCCTATTTTTATCTAACTGTTGGAGCATATCTTAATACCTTGTTTCTCCAACTTTAGCTATCTTTATTTTAACATATACATCTTTTCCCTTTTAGTTCTGATTTTTCCAACTTCAAACCACTGTGAGGCGATTTATCATATAACAAAATGTTGTAATTTGATTATTTTTTTTGTTAAAAAATTTGCGAGATTGAAAAATTAATAGTAATTTAACTTTCAATTAATAAAAGTCACCATGCATACTTCATCCTTCATAGACTTTTTAAAATACGAAAAGAGGTGTTCCGCACATACGCTTACTGCTTATAAAATTGATTTAGAGCAATTTATGGATTTCGTAAAGATGATGTATGAGTTAGAAGATTTGTCTTTGGTGGAAGGCTACCAAATCAGAGATTGGGTAATTGAGTTACTTTCTAAGGATATTACAGCAAGGAGTATCCAACGCAAACTGGCTACTTTAAAGTCGTTTTATAAATACCTTCGAGAACGAGGAATTGTCACCACGAATCCGCTTCAAAAAGTGATTCCACCAAAAATTGGAAAGCGGTTGCCTAGTTTTATTCAAGAACAACAATTAAACACACTTTTCGATCAAGTTGATTTTACTCAAGACTACAAAGGCAGAAGAAATCGGTTGATACTAGAATTACTTTACACGACAGGAATGCGCAGAGCAGAACTAATTGATTTACAGGTTAAACAAATTGACTTTGCTAATCAATTACTTATTGTAACAGGCAAGCGCAATAAACAAAGGATTATGCCGCTACTACCGAGTATTTTTACAAATATTCAGTCTTTCCTAGTGCTGCGCGCCAATCAGTTTCCTAGCCTTGACCATGACAACTTATTGCTATCAGACAAGGGTAAGCCTTTGAATCCCAAAGTACTATACAATATGGTACACCAGTATTTATCACTCATTACGACCATTGAAAAACGCAGTCCACACACCATGCGGCATTCTTTTGCCACGCACTTATTGGATCATGGTGCGGAATTGAATGCTATCAAGGAATTGCTAGGGCATAGTAGTTTAGCGGCTACTCAAATTTACACCCACAACTCAATAGAAAAATTGAAAGAAGTTTATGCACAAGCCCATCCCAAAGCGAAACAAGAGTGAAAAGTTGGGACTATCAATCACAACCAACTTACTTACCTTATTTTTTAATCTTTAAATTTTTGGACGTTATGAGAGTACAAACAGATGCCATCCACTTTTAAAGCTGACCAAAAACTACTGTTTTTATCAATGAAAAGATGGAAAAACTAAGTAGGTTTTTTGACCGAATTATGGAAGCCAATGTGATCTTAAAACTGGAAAACTCCGGACAGGTGAGGGATAAAATCACGGAAATCAGAGTCCACGTACCAGGCGAGACGCTTATTGCAACTGCCACAGACAAAACATTTGAAGGTTCGACACTTGAAGCTATCGAAATTTTGAAAAGACAACTCAAGCAGTACAAAGACAAAATGATTCAAAAGCGGTAAGCTGATGGTCAAGTAAAATGGTCAGAATCAGGATTTTCAACAAGTTAGGTTTTACGTATTATCCTAATCGTCTTTACATCTTGGAGATTCTGATTCTGACTTTTATTAACTCGAGATAGGCTTCACTATTTTAAATGTTGCTCGAAAAACGTTAATGTTCTCTGCCAAGCAAGTTTTGCAGCAGCCTCGTTATAGCGAGCCGTCGAAGTATCGTTGTGGAAGGCATGATTTACCTCCTCGTACATGTATAATTCATAAGGTTTATTATTGGCTTTTAGCGCAGTTTCATAAGCGGGAATACCAGTATTAATACGCTCATCCAAAGCGGCATAGTGCAATTGAAGCGCAGCCTTTATATTAGGAACATCTGCTACATCCGCTTGGCGACCATAAAAAGCCACGCCGCTTTCAAATTAGGGGCATGAACTGCCAATTGGTTTGCCATTGCGCCGCCCCAACAAAAACCAACACAACCTACTTGATCCGTACAGTCCTTTCTAGCCTGCAAGTAATCTACTGCTCTTGCAAAATTCTTTGTATTCTGCGCACTATCTAGCTTTTGGAATAGTTCTCTTGCTGCATCCTCGTTAGTGGGAGTGCCTCCAAGTAAGGATAATCCATCGGGTGCAAGTGCAATATAACCTGCTTTTGCAGCGCGTCGAGCTACATCTTGAATATGTGCATTCAAGCCACGATTTTCGTGAATTACAATAATAGCGGGTAATTTTCTTCTTTGCTTAGGTTTGGCTAGATAGCCTTTCATTTCGCCACCTTCCACTTTGTAAGTGACTTGCGCTATTACTAAATCTTTTTCTTCTTCGGAAGTTTGCACAATACTATAATTACCTTCCAAAAACGGAAGTACATTCATGGCTGCCATTGTGCTGCCTGTCAAAATCACTAAACGCTTCAGAAACTCCTCTCTTGTCAAAGGTTGGTGGGTGTAATCATCATAAAGTTGGATAATTCGCTTGTCCATAAAAAAGATTTTTTAATTGAGCTTTTTGACAACGCTTACGCCTATGAACAGCAATGCCGTTTGTCGAAAAAACTTTAATTTTTGAAAAAAACAGTGGAGTTAGTATGTCTTAGGGATGAGTAATAAATTATCATTTTACTTTTACAACTCAGTCAT
>JAAUTG010000432.1 GCA_012031785.1 Saprospiraceae bacterium
TAGCGCGTGCTGTTGGTGGTGCAAATGTAGATTCTGCCGTCGGGGGCGAGTTGTGGATATAGAAAACCAGTTGGGAAAGTAGCTACAAATCCATCGTATTCTGCTACTACTACTTCGCTTGCTTTAATATCGTCTGCCCACAAATCGTATTGAATTATTTTTTGCCACATAGTGACATAAACGAATCTAGAGTTTGGAGATACGACAACACCGCTTCCGCCATTATCTCGTGTAGCCACTAGGCTCACTATCTGCTTTTTATTACTCAATTTACCAGTACAACGTTCAAAATCGTAAATATCCAGTAAAAAAGGTTCATCAAAATTATCTCCTTGAGTAACGATATATTTAGTTCCATCGGGGGTAAACACTGCTTGTCCTACACCTACATCTGTTATAATATTGCTAGATATAGATTGAGAAAATGTTTCAATTCCATTTGGAGTTAAAAGATGGGTGTAAAAAAAATTATTCCTACATCCATCTTCTTTTGGCAATTTTGTTCTACGATTATCCACCAATCCCTGCCATTACCATGCTTTACTGCAGTGAATCTTCCTGGTCTTAACGTATCTTGTACCAAAGGCTGCATCAAAGTAACTGCTCCTAAACCCTCATTTTCTCGCATATCTATTTCAGAATACCACGTTTTTGTTACCCAAACTATTCCACCTCCTTTTCTACCATGAAAAAAGGCATAAAGGTTGCTATCTCTTGGGTGGGGAAGGGCGAGTACGCCTTGAGGAAGGATGTAACCTCCAACATCATTTGTGTTGAGAATCCCTGCATTCTTCATAATTTTATGAGAGGCATCATAAATAGTAACTCCGTTGGAACTGAATAAATAATTACCATTAGCATCGCTCATCGTCACATTTGCGGAGTTCATGCCATAAGGAATATCTTTATTTTTGGCTATTGTTAAATTATTATTAAAGTCTAAAACTGTAGTACCAAAAGTATCTACGTTCATAGAGATGATTCCATCATATCCCAAAAGCCAAATATAATCGTGCTTTTGACAAACAATTTTCTCTGATAGTGCTAAAAGCACTACCAAGTAAACAAACTGTAAATAGTTCATAATTTCTAATTGTCAATTATGATTAATTTTTGAGAACGAGAAAACACTCCCTTTTTATTCAAATTGATAAAATACATACCATTGGGTAATCCTTTTACGCTGATTACTGTGCGTTTTTCTGTAACCAAATTACTGAAAACCTTAGTACCTAAAGAGCTGAAAATATGAATTTCAGCTTGTTCATGCTGCAAGAAATCATTGATTTCAATCAGTTATCTCATCAGATGCAGGATTCGGAAAACAGTCACTTTATCCCTCATTTTCTCCCTCCCCCATTCAGTGCTCACCAAATCGCTCAACGTATCACAAGCACTCCCTTCCCAAGCCCCCAAGCGATAATTTGGATGGTTGGGAATGGAAAAGGCATTATAAGTAGGCAACTCTATGGCGTGCTGCACCACACGACACAAAGCCCCTTTTTCGTTCGGACGCAGGATGACGTGCAGATAGCGCGTGCTGTTGGTGGTGCAAATGTAGATTCTGCCGTCGGGGGCAAGTTGTGGATATAGAAAACCAGTTGGGAAAGTAGCTACAAATCCATCGTATTCTGCTACTACTACTTCGCTTGCTTTAATATCGTCTGCCCAAAGGTCGTATTGGAATATTTTTTTCCAGGTATTAAAATATAAAAACCTAGAGTTAGGAGAAACTGCTATTCCTCCAATTCCACCGTTTTCTCTTTCTCCCCTATCTAAAACCACGGTCTCAATACGAACTCGATTGCCAAGTTGTCCATCGCATCTGTCGAAGTCGTAAATATCAATATAAGCAGGTTCATCAAACATATCTCCTTGAGAAGCAATATACTTGCTTCCATCAGGTGTAAAAGTAGCTTGCCCAGCCCCAGTCTCTGTAATTAATCCGTCTGTTATTTTTTGCTCACTCACTTCCACCCCATCAGGAGAAAGCAACACTTTGTAAAAAAAATTATTTTTACAATCTTCTCTTTCTAAACAATAATGCTGAAATAGTATCCACCAATCTCTACCGTTGCCATGCTTAACAGCCGTGAATTGCCCAAATAGCAGCGTATCTTGTACCAAAGGCTGCATCGAAGTAACTGCTCCTAAACCCTCATTTTCTCGCATATCTATTTCGGAATACCACGTTTTTGTAACTCGAACACCGTAGCCTTTTCTGCCATGAAAGAAAGCATAGAGGTTGCTGTCTCTTGGGTGGGGAAGGGCAAATACGCCTTGAGGGAGGATATAGCCGTGATTTTCATTTTCATTCAGATTTTCTCCGCCTTGCATCCACTTGTGTTCGGCGTTATAAACTCTAACGCCATTGGAACTGAATTGAAAATTGCCTTCTTTGTCACACATCGTAACATTAGCAGCATCAAACCCATAAGGTATTTCCTGTGTAGTGGTAATGTTTAATTGACTATCAGGATTGAAATTTAGAATACTTATACCAAAAGTATCAAAGCCCATTCCTCCAGAATATCCCAACATCCATTGATAATCATGTTTCTGTGAAAAAAGTATGCTTGGCGATATCGCCAAGCATAAAGGATGAATCTCATTGCAAATTATTTTAGAATGACAATTTTTTGAGTTTCCGTCGGAACACCATCCAAGACTAAAGTACACAGATAGATTCCTGCACCAAATTCACGAAGTGAAATTGTGTATTGTTCATCGTGAGGTACATTTTCTCGTTTAACTGTTCGTCCTGTTAGACTTCTAACTACAATTTCAATTTTTTCAGCACTTGTATTGTGAGTAATAAAAAGGTTGAAATCACCTTTTGTAGGATTTGGAAAGATATTCATCACTTTTGGTAATTCTTTCGCTTCTATTCTGCTGTCCCTAGATTCTACAAACTCAACCGTACTATTTTGCTCACATATTAAGTTGTCATCAAAACGTTTAGTCTCAATTAGCAGATTATACAAAGCTCTTGCTCGATACACCATTCTTCCACCCTCCCTTGGACATTGCGAAGCAAGTTGATAAAGTCTGCCTTTTTCCAGCGTGGTTAAGCTATAATTTGGATAGCGTAGATGATTCAGATAGATTTTGTTCAAAAACACCTCCCCATCTGCAAACCTATTGGTAGTGGTGGCTAATGTATTAACCCTTGCAGAATTGTTAAGTCTAGTACTGATTGCTTGTTGTATTTTCAATCG
>JAAUTG010000433.1 GCA_012031785.1 Saprospiraceae bacterium
CACGCCTTTGATGTCTATTCTAAAAACAGTTTTGGAGGAAGAGCCTAAAAGTGTGGTGTACTTGCTTTACGGCAACAGAGGAGAAGAAGATATTATTTTTAAAACTACTTTAGACCGCCTCACTCAACGATATGAAGGGCAATTTAAAGTAACTTACACCCTAAGTCAGCCTAGGCGAGAAAAACAAAAAGGTATTGGTGGTTGGTTTGCAAAAGGCACTACCCAATGGGATGGCGCAATTGGAAGAATTGATGCGCCGATGATTAAGAAATTTTTACAAGAATCTCCTGCACAAGGTAAGCAAGTAGAGTATTTTATTTGTGGTCCTGGCGATATGATTACCAGTGTAGAACGTACTTTAAAGAACAACGGAGTAGCAGAAGAATATATCCACGCGGAATATTTCACGACTAATGCCTCTGATATTCAATCTATTAAAGGTACTGCAAACGCGCAAGTAACTGTACACTTGAATGGTAGCACAATTGAAATAGAAGTACCTAGCAGTCAAACGATTCTAACCGCTTTGTTGAAAGCAGGCTACGATCCACCGTACTCTTGCACGTCGGGTGCGTGTTCCACTTGTATTGCCAAAACATTACAAGGACAAGTCAAAATGGACGTTCACTACGCTATTGATGATGATGAGGTTGCATCGGGTTTCATTTTAACTTGCCAATCGCATCCCATGACGGAAAAGGTGGAGATTACTTATGAAGTGTAAATGACATTGCGGTTTTTGCTATTCGTTATTACCTTTTTGCTGGTTTCATAGAGAATTTAATCAAGTGTTAGAGCCACCTGTGTCAAAAGCATTTTTGTTGAAGCGAATAGCAAAGGATGATTTAGTCTTTCTGACTATTATTATTCTTGCTTTTAAAAATTCCGCTAAAAAACTCTTTGAAGGAGTTAAACTCTTTTCTATAACTTAACCCTACACCGTATTCTACATCTGCGCCTTCGATAATACTAGGTTGTCTAATTTGATAAACTCGAAGTTTCAAAGAACGGTCTTTATTCAAAACTCCTTCTACTACAATATCGTTACCAAAAAAGGTTTTTGTATCGTTTTGGCTGGCGGTATTAGTCACATTACCACCTACAATAAGAACAATTTTATCATCCCAAAAGGCTTGCTTTTTGGCGAAGTTCAAATTCTTCTCCATAAATATAAAAATTGTCCTGTGTGACATCCAACGTATTGTTGAAGCGATTATAGGCTAAATCAAAATCAATACTAGAGATGACCTTTGTATCTTGAATTAACTCTAAAAAAAAAGTCGGTAACGAGAATAGAAAGTTGATTAGCCACCAATTCACTTACAGTACTGATAGCTATGTCACTACCGCTTTGACCAGAGAGCGTAAATTCTGATGGAATAAATTGTCCCAATACAATAAGCCCAAACACTTGTTTATTTAGTTCGTTTTGGTCTTGTTTGACGTTGAGCATTTTATTATCCACGTAGGTCTTGATGTCACCCTGTAATCTTGGAAAGTCCAAATCAAAAGTGATAGAGGGATTGAATAACTCCCCCTGTAACTTCATCGTCAAGTCAATATCTGTGGGTTGCTTAGCCCTTTTTGAAGATCTTCTGGCGCGTAACTAAGAAATTCAGGAATCAAATTGGCAACTGAAGTGCTTAGGTCTTTATATTTCGCATTGATGTCAATAGCTGCATTGAAAGGGTCGCCACGCCAGCGTAGCGTACCGCCACGTTGTACCACAAATGGCTTATTTACAAGATTAAACAACGTAAATAGGTATTCGCCTTGCTCAATAAGATAGTTTCCATACATTGCCAGCTCGCCAGTTCGGTCTAAATAAATTTGAATATCCCCTCGCCCTCGTCCACTTAATATATCGCCAGAACGCTCGTCGAACACTAAATCTATTTGTGCTACGTCGGTTAGCGTTAGATTGAGGTCTAAATCCACACCTCTAATTTCGGAAAGATATTGCCCAAAAGTGTCGCGCTTCACGTCATCTTTATTGGGAAACTGGATAAAATTTACTTGTTCTGCGTCTTGGGTAGAACTGACAGGAATAATGATTTTTGTACCACTTTGTGTAGTAGCTTTGACTTGAATATTGGTTTGGGAAAAAGAACCAGTAAACGTGATATTTCCAGTTCCTACGCCTTTTCCATAGAATACATCGTTGTCTGCTTTCGTAGTGTTCAAAGCAATAAAAGGTGTTTCTGCGATGATGTCAAGGGATAACCCAAAATCTTTGAGATTGCGGTGTGTAATACCACCTCTCAGCCTGGCAATGCCACCAGCTTCATCAGTGACCACGGCTTTGGAAGCATCTATCCATCGGTTGTTGATGGTTGCTTTTTGCTGATTAAGAAAGTAGCGTGTGTTGAGAAAATCTACTTTAAAAGAAGCATCATTGACCACTAATTCTCCACTAATATTTGGCAAATTTGGTTTTCCATTTATTTTCAAGTCAGTGTTGACAGTTCCTTTAAATTCAGATGCTCCTACAA
Source organism: Saprospiraceae bacterium (assembly GCA_012031785.1). Taxonomy (GTDB): domain Bacteria; phylum Bacteroidota; class Bacteroidia; order Chitinophagales; family Saprospiraceae; genus JAAUTG01. The sequence goes on from JAAUTG010000433.1 coordinate 2,493, forward strand.
TAAAGTTTTCAATAAAGTCAAGTGGAAACGAAGTAGCCTTTAGCTTAATGTCAAAATAGTTTACTTCTTGTTGTTTTGAGGCAACTCCTACGGCTTTGTATGCTGGTGGATTGTATTTAGCATCTACACTAAATAGGCTTTGTGGATTAGAAATTTCCATCCTAGAGTTGATGGTACTTTTTAGATTTTTCGCAAAAAATCTAAATTGATTTGTCTTGGCGCGTCTTCATTGATGATGAGAGAATCAGAACGCAAACTAGCAGAAAGATCGTTTAACTGATATAAATCTTGCACCTCCATATAGAGCGAGAATTTTCCTTTAAAATCTAGCGGTTCGTAACGCCAAAAACTATCAATTAGTCCGAAACTAAAGTTTTGTAGTCCTAGTTTGATACCATTTTGCCCAACTTTGTTCAACGTGATTACTCTTTGTTCAAGGTCAGTTAGAATGAAATTGTTTACCTCAATGTTACCATCACCGAAGCGAATGTAATTATCAGGACTGACTTGCCAATTTTCTGCCAATAATTTTAGCGTATTTGCACTGATGGAAGTTTGGAATCGTACACTATCTAAAGGAGACAACACTCCGTCAATACTCAAAGCATAGTAAAATTCATTCGTATTACCTCTTGCATAATCGAAACCATATTTAACCTCCTCATCATAGACGTAAGCAACCAAACGGGA